>NZ_DASWVI010000162.1:0-7547 GCF_036401255.1 Nocardioides sp.
CCAGCGAGGGCACCTCGCGCGCCGGCTTGGCCTTGGCGGCAGCATCGGCCCGCGCCGCGGCCGAGGAGAAGTTGCGACGTCCTGCGGCAGTGGGCTGGCCCATCGGGCGTGAGCCCCCGGACAGGTCGGGACGCCCCCACCGGGTCTGGGCGGCCTCGGTGCGCCGCCAGTCGACCAGGTCGACCGGCAGCTCGTCGAGGAACCGCGAGCCGGGGTTGTGCGAGGGTGCTCCCCAGGCCGAGCGGACCACGGCCCGGGAGATGTAGAGCCGCTCGCGCGCGCGGGTCAGGCCGACGTACGCCAGCCGCCGCTCCTCCTCCAGCTCGGGCTGGTCGCTCAGCGAGCGGGCGTGCGGGAACACCCCGTCCTCGAGCCCGGTGAGGAAGACGACGGGGAACTCCAGGCCCTTCGCGGTGTGCAGGGTCATCAGGGTGACCACGCCGGCGTCCTCGGGGTCGTCGTCGGGGATCTGGTCGGCGTCGGCGACCAGCGCGACCCGCTCGAGGAAGTCCGCGAGCCCGGGCGCGACCGTGCCGGCGTCGACGTCGGCGGGGTCGGCCGACGGTCCCGCGACGGGGTCGTCGGCGAACTCCCGCGCCACGGCGACGAGCTCGGCGAGGTTCTCCAGCCGGGTCTCGTCCTGCGGGTCGTCGCTCTCCTCGAGCGCGGTGAGGTAGCCCGAGCGGGCCAGCGTGGTCTCCAGGATCACGTCGGGGCGCTCTCCCCCGTCGACCATCGACTGGAGCTCCTCGATCATCGCCACGAAGCCCTGGATCTGGGTCAGCGACCGGGTCGCGAGACCCGGGGCGTCCTGGGCGCGACGCAGCGCCTCCCAGAACGTGGTGCGGTCGCGCTCGGCGAGTGCGTTGACGCAGGCGACCGCCCGGTCGCCGATGCCCCGCTTGGGGGTGTTGAGGATCCGTCGCAGCGAGACCTGGTCGGCGGGGTTGACCAGGAGCCGCAGGTAGGCGAGCGCGTCGCGGACCTCGCGGCGCTCGTAGAACCGCACGCCGCCGACGACCTTGTAGGGCATGCCGAGGCGGATGAAGATCTCCTCGAACACGCGCGACTGGGCGTTGGTGCGGTAGAACACCGCGACGTCGCCGGGCCGGTGGGCCTTGGCGTCCGTGAGCCGGTCGATCTCCTCGGAGACGAACCGTGCCTCGTCGTGCTCGTCGTCGGCGACGTAGCCGACGATCCGCTCGCCGTCGCCGGCGTCGGACCACAGGCGCTTGGGCTTGCGGCTCTTGTTGTGTCCGATGACGGCGTTGGCGGCGTTGAGGATCGTCTGCGTGGAGCGGTAGTTCTGCTCCAGCAGGATCGAGGTCGCGTCGGGGAAGTCCTGCTCGAAGTCGAGGATGTTGCGGATGTTCGCGCCCCGGAAGGCGTAGATCGACTGGTCGGCGTCGCCGACGACCATCAGCTCGGCCGGCGGCACCCGCTCGGCCGCGGGGTCGAGGTCCTCCATCTGCTCCGCACACAGCTGGTGGATGAAGGCGTACTGGGCGTGGTTGGTGTCCTGGTACTCGTCGACCAGCACGTGCCGGAACCGGCGCCGGTAGGTCTCGCGGACCTCGGGGAACTGCTGGAACAGGTGGACCGTGAACATGATCAGGTCGTCGAAGTCCAGCGCGTTGGCCTCGCGCAGCCGCCGCTGGTAGAGCGTGTACGCCGCGGCGTAGTTCTCCTCCAGGTGGTTGCGGGCGTCCTTGGCCGCCTCCTCGGGGTCGCGCAGCTCGTTCTTGTGGTTGGACACCCAGTGCAGCAGCGCACCCGGCTGGAACCGCTTGGGATCGAGGTCGAGGTCGTTGCAGACCAGCGTCATCAGGCGCTTCTGGTCGGCGGCGTCGTAGATCGAGAAGTTGGACTTGAAGCCCAGCTTCTCCACCTCCTTGCGCAGGATCCGCACGCACGCGGAGTGGAACGTGGAGACCCACATGATCCGGGCGCGGCGCCCGACGAGGTCCTCGACGCGCTCCTTCATCTCCGCGGCGGCCTTGTTGGTGAAGGTGATCGCCAGCACCGAACCCGGGTGGGCCTTGCGCTCGGAGATCAGCCAGGCGATCCGCCGGGTCAGCACCCGGGTCTTGCCGGAGCCGGCGCCGGCGACGACGAGCAGCGGCGCCCCCTCGTGCACGACCGCGGCGCGCTGGGGGTCGTTGAGGCCGTCCAGAAGCTCCTCGCGCGAGGGCCCGCGACGGGTCGGCTCGGGCCCGTCGTGGGCGGGCGGGGCGGGCATGCCGGGCAGGGGGATGGAGATGCTCATGCTGCCCACCAGCCTACGGGCCGGCACCCCCAGGCCGTGGGGTGCCGACCGATCAGGCGGACGGTCAGGCGAACGGTCAGGCGGACGGTCAGGCGAACACGGTCACGATCGACAGCGTGCCGCTCCCGTAGCCGGCGATGTCGAGCGTCACGTCCTCCCGCGCGCCGAGGGTCGCCGCGTAGGAGGCGATCTGACCGGGCAGGGGGTCGTGCGGCGCGAACGCCGTCGAGAGCCGCTGGTGGACCCCGGCGCTGTCGCCGATCGGCGCGGCGAGGACGTTGAGGATCTCCGCGACGTTCTCGAACAGGTTGTCGGGCAGCAGCTTGTCCTCGATGGCCGCCTCCGCGCCGCCCTTGGGGATCAGGGCGAGCGCGGCGCCGGCGTACGCCGCGAGCGGCAGGTCCATCACCCCGACGAACGCGAGCTGGTGGTCGGGGTCGATGTAGGTCGCCACGACCGGGCGCGGCGGGTCGAGACTGATGGGTGCCCCGTCGCTGACGGCGACGTCGCGGCCGAGCAGGCCCTCGAAGACGTCCTTGATCAGCTTGCGGTCGGGCAGGCTCATGGTGTTCTCCTCAGCCGAGCACGCCGACGAGCGCGGACTCGAAGTGCTCGGGGGTGAATGGCTTGGCGATCAGGAACATCGCGCCCGCGGCCGCCGCGGTCTCGCGCATCTCCTCGGATCCCTCGGAGGTCACGAACCCGAACGGCACCGGGTTGCCACTCCCGCGCAGGTCGCGCAGCAGCTCGATCCCGGTCTTGTTCGGCATGTTCCAGTCTGACAGGACGAGGTCGGGGCTCTCCGTGGCGACCTTGTTGAGCGCGTCCGCACCGTCCGTGGCCTCCACGTACTCGTGGTGCCCGAAGCCGGCCTGGCGCAGCGTGCGCAGCACGATCTGGCGCATGACCCGACTGTCGTCGGCGATGATGATCTTCATGGTCGAGTCCTCTCTTCGAGGGGTGGTCGGGGGGTCAGCTGGCCTTGGCCGCGTCGGGCACGATCTGCACGTGCACCGGGGCGCCGCGCCAGGACACGACGAGGCTCTCCTCGGAGGTCGGCGGCGAGGCGCTGGCCCGGATGCCGGGCAGCCCGAGCGTCATCGCGCCACCGATGGCGCCCTTGACGCTGCCGCCGACGACGTTGAGGACCTCGCCGACGGCGTCGTGGACGTCCAGCTCGTCGACCTGCTCGTCGGGTCCCATGCCGAGCAGCGCCGCCGCGATCTGGGTCGCGACCACGCTGTCGCAGGTGAGGACGAGCCGGCCGTTCCAGCCGCCGCGGATCTCGATGTGGGCCTGCAGGCCGGTCTCGAAGTCCGCCGGTACGTCGGCGGGCCAGGGCTCGGCCGCCTCGAAGAGCATGGAGCCCCACACCTGCTCGATGGCGGCGTGCACGAGCGCGTGATCGGGTCCGCTGTTGATGGTCATGCAAGGTCTCCCACGGTCGTCGCGGTGAGCCCGAGCAGGTCGAGCTTCTCCACGAGGGCGTCGCCGGTGAACGGCTTGATGAGGTACTCGTGCGCGCCTGCGGCGAGAGCGCGCACGATCCGGTCCTGCTCGCTCTCGGTGGTGACCATCATCAACGTGATGGCCCGCCACTCGGTCTGCTTGCGGACCTCGGTGATGAACGTGAGCCCGTCCATCACCGGCATGTTCCAGTCCACGCAGGCCAGGTCGGGCAGGTCGCCGTCGAGGCTGTTGAGGACGTCGAGGGCCTCCTGGCCGTCGCCGGCCTCGAGGACCTCGTAGCCGGCATCGACCAGGATGCGACCCACGATCTTCCGCATCGCGCGTGAGTCGTCGACAATCAAGGCACGCATGTGCGCTGTTCCTCTCTGATCCGGTACACGGAAGACCGTCCGGCAGGTACTCGTTCCCAGGCGTCGTCGACGCCCATGGTCATCTCGGCCGCCCCGAGGAAGAGGTGGCCGTCGGGTGCCATCACCTGCCGGACGCGGCGCAGGATGTCGCGCTTGGTCGCCAGGTCGAAGTAGATGAGCACGTTGCGCAGGAACACCACGTCGAACTTCCCCATCGGAGGGAAGGGACGCACCAGGTTGAGCTGGCGGAACTGCACCTGCGCGGCGAGGGCGGGACTGATCCGCCAGCCCAGCCCGACCCGCTCGAAGTGGCGGACCAGGGTGGTGGCGGGCAGCCCGCGGTTGACCTCCAGCTGGGAGTACTCGCCCTTGCGCGCCCGGTCGAGCATCTCCTGGGAGAGGTCGGTGGCGAGCATGTCGATCTTCCAGCCGGAGATCTCGGGGGTGTCCTGCGCGGTCATCAGGATGCTGTAGGGCTCCTGACCACTCGAGCAGGCCGCAGCCCAGACGCGGATCTCGCGGTTGCTGCGGGTCTTGGCGAGCGTCGGGAACACCGTCTGGCGCAGCGCCGTGAACGGGTCGGTGTCGCGGAACCAGGACGTCTCGTTCGTGGTCAGCGCCTCGACGACCAGACGCATCGCGCTCGGGTTGCGGCGGCTCGCCAGGTCGGCGACGAAGGCGTCGACGGTCGCGTGGCCGCCCTGCCGGGCCAACGGCACCAGCCGCGACTCGACCAGGTACTCCTTGCCGGGCTCGAGGACGATCGCACTCTCCGCCCGCACCAGCTCGCGGACGAAGGTGAAGGCCTCGTGGCCGATGCTCATGACGTGGCTCCCGCGGGGACGAGGGTCGGACGTTGCGGTGCGAGCCGGCGCAGGATCTCCGGCCCGAGCTCGCGGAGGGGAAGGACGCGCTCGGCGAGCCCGGCGGTGGCGACCGCGCCCGGCATCCCCCAGACCACGGACGTGGCCTGGTCCTGGGCGAGGACGCTGCCGCCGCGCTCGACGATCTGCCGGGCGCCCTTGCAGCCGTCCGAGCCCATCCCGGTCAGCACGACGGCCAGGACGGCCGGACCGACGGCGGCCACGGCGCTGCGGAACAGCACGTCGACGGCGGGGCGGCAGTAGTTCTCGGGCGGCGCCTGGGTGAGCCTGGTGCGCAGACCGGAGGCGTCGGAGGCGACCTCGAGGTGGAAGTCGCCCGGGGCGATCGCGACCGTGCCGGGACGCAACGGCTGAGCGTGCTCGGCCTCCACGACGTCGTACGGCAGCTGCCGGTCCAGGCGGGCGGCGAACTGGCGCGTGAACAGCGGCGGCATGTGCTGCACGACCGCCACCGGCACCCCGAGGGGCGGCAAGGTCTGCAGCAGCGCGCCGAGCGCCTCGGGCCCGCCGGTCGAGCTGCCGATCACGAGCAGCCGGTACCCGCCGAACGGCGGCGGGGTCGGGGCGTGCAGCTTGATGGCCGCCGCCGACGGCAGCGAGGGCGCCGCAGGGTGCGGGGAGATCCCGGTGCGAGGCACCAGGGACTTGATCCGGGGGATCAGCGCCTCGCGGACCTGCTCCATCGACCGGCCGACGCTGCCCACGTTCGCGGGCTTCGGCACGTAGTCCGACGCGCCGGCCGCCAGGGCGT
This sequence comes from Nocardioides sp., assembly GCF_036401255.1. Lineage (GTDB taxonomy): Bacteria > Actinomycetota > Actinomycetes > Propionibacteriales > Nocardioidaceae > Nocardioides. The sequence goes on from NZ_DASWVI010000162.1 coordinate 5,722, forward strand.
CCAGGGTGGCGACGGCGCCGCGCTCGGTGAGCGTGCTGAACATGATGATCGGGACCTTGTTGCCGGTCGCGCGGATCGCGCGCACGGACTCGATGCCGTTCATCTCCGGCATCTCGATGTCCATGGTCACGATGTCGGGCTTCAGCTGCGCGACCTTCTGCAGCGCTGCCCGGCCGTTCACCGCGGTACCGATGACCTCGATGTCCCGGTCGGCGGAGAGCAGGTCGGACACGAGCTTGCGGATGACCACGGAGTCGTCGACCACGAGCACCCTGATACCGGGCATGGGCGTCCTCTCCTCCTGTCCCCCGGGCGGCGGACGTAGACACCATCGGCGGACCGCGCCGAGACCTAAGGAGTGCCCGCACCCCTTTAGGACGTGGGCCGGCCGGACTAGCCGGAGATCGGACCCTCGCCGTAGACCAGGTGCCAGGGGCGGACGAGGACGGCCGCCGCCTTGCTGGGCAGCAGGTCGATCATCACGACCGCCTGGAGGACCCCGGACACGGCGTTCCACACGCCGTAGGCGGCGTCGCGCGGAGTGAGACCGGCGAGCTGGAAGGCGATCACGCCGGCGAGCTGTACGTCGCAGGCCAGCCGCAGCCGGCCGGACATCGAGCACGCCCAGCTCGCCTGGTGCATCGCGGGCGCCCACTCCGCCGTACGGAGCCGCTGCTCGTCGACGACGCGGCGCCACTCGGCGCGGACGGACTCGTCGGCGCTCGAGAGCCGGTCGAGCACGCGGTCCACCCGGGCCATGCCGGTGGAGGCGGTCTCGTCGCGGGTGGGGAGGTCGGCGCGCAGGTACGGCGTGACCATGCCGCGCCGGACACCCGGGTCGAGCCGGGCGCCGAGGTAGCCGCTCACGGCCGCGTCGGCGAGGACGTCGGCCGCCGCGGACGCGGTCGGGTCCTGCACGGACATCGGGCCGCTGTGGATCCAGGTCCAGTCGAGCAGGTCGTGGCGGACGAAGTGGTCGAGCGTGCGGGTGTCGCCGAGCAGGCTGGTCTCCAGGCGCCGCAACAACGTCGACGCGCCGGTGGTGACCGCCTCCTCGACGGCGGCACCGGCCAGCGGCAGCACGGACCGGACGGTCTCGGCGCGGGCGTCGGCGCGCGTGGTGGCCCGCAGCCAGTCGCTGCGGGCCACGGCGCCCGGATGCTGGGCCGCCCACTGGTCGAGGTCGGTGGAGTCCGCGGTCAGCGCGGTGCGCAGCACGGCGGCCGCCTGCCGCCCGCTCACCAACCGGGCGAGGTCGAAGCCGAGCGCATGGGCGCCCACGAGGGAGTACGGCATCGTGGCACTCCCCCCTCTTCCGCTGGCAGCCGGCGCGACGCCGGCCGGATCAGGACGTGAATCCGGAGACGGCTCCGCGCAGGTCGACGGCCATCCTGGCCAGGTCGTCGACGGCGGTCCTGGTCTGGGCCAGGGCCTGGGTCGTCGCGTCGGCGGCCGTGGACACCCCGGAGATGTTCGTGGCGATCTCCCCGGAGCCGGTCGAGGCCTCCGCGACGTTGCGCGACATCTCGTTGGTGGTCGCGGTCTGCTCCTCGACCGCCGAGGCGATCGTGAGCTGGTAGTCGTTGATCGAGGAGATGATCGTGGAGATCTCCCCGATCGCCTCCACCGCACCACCGGTGTCGGCCTGGATCGCCTCGACCCGCCGAGCGATGTCCTCGGTGGCACGTGCGGTCTCCTGGGCCAGCTCCTTGACCTCGTTGGCGACCACCGCGAAGCCCTTGCCCGCCTCACCGGCCCGCGCGGCCTCGATCGTCGCGTTCAGCGCCAGCAGGTTGGTCTGCTCGGCGATCGAGGTGATCACCTTG
>NZ_DASWVI010000163.1:0-3835 GCF_036401255.1 Nocardioides sp.
CGGCGGGTCATCGCGACGACGGGCCGAGGCTTGCGCGCGCGTCGCCGGCGACGCCGGGGTGTCGGCGGCGGGGCACCGGTCACCAGGCGCTTGGTGGCGCGCAGCACGTCGAGTGCCGCCTGGTCGCGAGGCTCCGGGAGCCGGCGTACCGCTCGCCGGGCGAATGCTCCGAGAAGTCCCATGCCGCCGCACTTTGCCACAGGGCGGGTCCCCGGAGTGGGCTTGCCGCGGCTGCGATGCTGGTCGCATGGTGACGCCCGCGGACGACTGGTTCGGCCAGGCCTTCTCGAAGGCCTGGCGGGACAAGGCCGAGGAGATCGGGCGGTTCAACCTGGCGATCTTCGGCAAGACCGGAGTCGGCAAGAGCACGCTGGTCAACGCGATCTTCGGCAGCGAGATCGCGGCCACGGGCATCGGCGAGCCCGTCACGCGGGCCGAGCACCTCTACCTCCACCAGAGTGGCACGCTCGGCGTGCTCGACACCCGGGGCCTGGAGGTCGGGCGCGACAACGACGAGCTGATCGCCGAGCTCGAGGACTACCTGCACGGCATGCGGCGCAAGCCGCTCGCCGACCAGCTGCACGTCGCGTGGTACTGCGTGCGGGCCGGCGACCGGCGCTTCGAGGCGACCGAGGCGGAGTTCGTGCGGGCCCTGCACGGGCTGGGCCTGCCGGTGATCCTGGTGCTCACGCAGGTCCCGCGGGCCGTCGGGTCCGGAGGTGTGGCCCGCGTGCATCCCGACGCCGAGGCGCTGGCGGCGAGCATCGCCGAGCTGGACCTCCCGATCGTCGACGGCCTGATCCACTACACGATGGCGCAGGCCGACGACTTCACGGGGCAGGCGGCGTACGGCCTGCAGGAGCTCCTCGATGCCACCTTTCGCGGCGCGCCTGAGGGCGTCGCCCACGCCATCACGGCCGCCCAGCGCATCGACTTCGCCCGCAAGCGCGAGCGCGCCGAGAAGGCGATCAAGACGGCGACGGGAGCCGCCACCACCGCCGGAGCCTCCCCGATCCCCTTCTCCGACGCGGCGATCCTGGTCCCGCTCCAGATCGGGATGATGGCCTCGATCGCGGTGACGTACGGCGTGCCGCTCGAGCGGTCCACGGCGGCCTCGCTGGCCGCGACGGCGGCGGCGACGACCGCCGGCCGGTCGCTGGTCACGAACATGCTCAAGTTCGTCCCCGGCGCGGGCACGATGGTGGCCGCGCCGATCAGCGCGACCGTGGCCGGCACGTTCACCTATGCCATGGGTCACGCCTGGCTGCGGGTGTGCGAGCGGCTCGCGCGCGGCGAGCTCGGCGTGGTCGGGGGTGCCCTGGACGGTGAGTCGGTGCGGCGGGTCTTCCTCGAGGAGTTCAAGACCCAGGCGGCCCGCCGCCGCCTCCCGTCCTGACCGTGCGATCGGAGGTGTGGGACCGGCGGTCGCCGGGCATACCTGCGACATGCGGATCTCACGGGGGTGGGCCGCGGTCGTCCTGATCGCGGCGCTGGCCATGGGCGGATGCTCCGCCGACGGAAGCGAGCCGAGCGGCGCGGAGGGCCCCGGTCCGGACGACGGCTCGTCCGCGACCGAGCCGAGCCCGGCACCGACGCCGACGCGCTTCACCGCCGAGCAGCTGGGCGCGGCGCTGCCGCAGGGGCGCAAGCAGCTGCACGGCATCGCCCACGTCGCGTTCGAGTGCCGCGACCTCACCAAGCCGTGCAACGGCTTCCGGGGGTGGGCGGTCGTGGATGCCCGGAGCGACCCGGAGGCGTTGGATCTGGTCGTCACGATCCGACAGAAGCACGACCAGGCGAACGAGCGTCTCCGGCGGCGTCAGTGCCCCGACGGCGAGTTCCACCGTCCGCTGCGCTGGCAGGACGACGAGCACACGCGCTACACGCCGGGCGAGCGCGCGCAGGCTCGCCGGATCCCGCTGACCATCGGGGAGTGGAGCGGGTTCGTGTGCCAGAAGACCGGCGTCCTCCTGTGGCCGCGGGGTGAGACCTCGGAGCGGCACACCTGGCAGACGGCGTACCTCACCAACGGCCTGCACGACCTGACGACGGCGGGGCGGACGCTGGCCATGACCAAGGCGCTCGCGCGGGAGTACCTCGCCCGCCTGTCCGTGGGTGCCGGCCTGACCGGAACCAGCGGCTGACCGCCGGCTCGATACGTAGGCTGGGCCCGTGAAGGTCGTCGTGCTCACCGGCGCCGGGATCTCGGCGGAGAGCGGGGTCCCGACCTTCCGCGACGCCGACGGCCTGTGGCACGGACACCGGGTCGAGGAGGTGGCGACGCCGGAGGCCTTCGCCCGCCAGCCCTCGCTCGTGCACCGCTTCTACGACGAACGCCGAGCCGCCCTGGCAGCCGTGGCGCCCAACCCGGCCCATGCGGCGCTCGCCCGCCTCGAGGACCGGCTCGGCGACGACCTGCTCGTCGTGACGCAGAACATCGACGACCTCCACGAGCGCGGCGGCTCGCGTCGGGTGGTGCACCTGCACGGGCAGCTGCGCTCGGCGCTCTGCCGGGGCTGCGGCGAGCGGTTCCCCTGGCACGACGCCCTCGGCGACGGCCCGGCGTGCCCCCGCTGCGGCCGCCGCGAGCTGCGGCCCGACGTGGTGTGGTTCGGCGAGATCCCGTACGACATGGACCGGGTCCTCGCCGCGCTGGGCCGAGCCGACCTGTTCGTGTCGATCGGCACCTCCGGTGCCGTCCAGCCCGCCGCCGGCTTCGTCGGGTACGCCGCCGGCCAGGGCGCCCGGACCCTGGAGCTCAACCTGGTCCCCAGTCACGGCAGCCACCTGTTCGACGAGGCGCGGCACGGTCCCGCCTCCGAGCTGGTGCCCGCCTGGGTGGACGACCTGCTGCGGTAGTCCGCGACGACGGCCGGCGACGAGCTGTCACTGGCCCGTCTGGGGGATGGACCGATGCCGCGGTGTGGCAGTTGTCTGGCACGGTTGCCCCACCAACTACAGGAGGAACGCGTGGCACGTATCGCAATGGCCGTCGTCGGGTTCGGGGCGGCGACGCTGCTGACCGCTTGTGGCGGCGGGGACGGTGACGGGTTCGCCGACAAGACCGCGGACGAGATCGTCGAGACCGCGAAGTCGGACATGGGGGACCTGAAGGCCGTCAAGGTCACCGGGTCGGTCACCAGCGACGGGGAGCAGCTCGACATCGACCTGCAGGCCAGCTCCGAGGGCGACTGCACGGGCACGCTCGGCATCGCCGGCGGGTCGACGGAGCTGTTGGGCGTCGGCGGTTCGATGTGGATGCGCCCCGACGAGGCGTTCTGGCGCGCCAGCGCCGGCGACAACGCCGACGCGGTGATCACCGCGGTGGGCGACAAGTGGGTGGTGCTCCCCGAGAGCGACGACTCGTTCCAGACGTTCTGCGACGTCGACCAGCTGCTCGACGAGCTGCTCAAGGAGGACGAGTCGGACGACTCGACGTACTCCAAGGCCGGCACCGAGGACGTCGACGGCGACAAGACGGTCAAGATCGACAACGAGGACCCCGAGGACGGCACCTCGACCGGCTACGTGCTCGTCGACGAGCCGCACTACCTGGTCAAGATCGAGAAGACCGAGGGAGCGGACACCGGTGAGGTGACGTTCTCGGAGTTCGACGAGGAGTTCGACGTCGAGGCGCCCGGGGACGACGAGGTCGTCGACCTCAGCCAGCTGGGGGCCTGAGCAGGCTAGCGAAGCTAGCGAAGCTAGGTTCTTCGAACTCTGGCGTTTGTCTTGAGTTTCAGGCTGCCTTTCCTAGGCGCGCTCGGTGGGTGTAGCCCTCGACGTGGCGGTCGATGGTGGCCAGTGCGCGTTGGAGTTCGGGTGGTGCGGGTGG
>NZ_DASWVI010000164.1:0-9601 GCF_036401255.1 Nocardioides sp.
GGGCTCCTCGCCCGCGGCGGCGTGGGCCGCGGCCGTGGCGGACTCGCTGACCTGCTGCGGGTCCGGTGCCGCGATGTCGAACAGCGAGCCACCCGAGCTCAGGTCGAGCTCCGGGGCGGGCTCCGGGGCGGCTTGCGGCTCGGGCTGCATCTCGGGCGCCGGGGTCGGCTCGGGTGCGGTGGTCGGCTCGGGCGCGGCGATGTCGAACAGCGACCCACCGCCGCCGAGGTCCACCTCCGGCTCGGCCTTCGCGGGCTCGGTCTCGGCGGGCTCGGCCTTGGCCTCGGTCTCGGCGGGCTCGGCCTTGGCCTCGGTCTTCGACTCGGGGGTCGCCGGCTGGTCCGCGGCGATGTCGAACAGGGAACCCGACCCGAGGTCCGGGCCGACCGACGCCGTCGTCGGCGGCCGGTCGCCCTCGACCTCGCCCTGCGGCTCGGCCGGCTTGTCGTCGGCGATGTCGAACAGCGACCCCGGTGAAGCGGTGTCGCTCGCGGTCTGGGACACCTCGGCCTGCGTCTCGGCGGTCGGCTTGGCCTCGACGGTCGAGTCGGTGTCGCCGCCGAGGTCGAACAGCGAGCCGCCGGACGACGCGGGCTTGGCGGCCTGCGCCTCCTCGGCGACCGACTTGTCCTCGGACGCCGTCTGCGACTCGGCGGGGGTGTCGAAGAGCGACGTCCCGCCGGACGACTTCGCGGCCGGGCCCACATCGGCGGTCTCGGTGACGGTGTTCTCCGTCCGGGTGACGTCACCGGGCTCGGGCTCGGCCTTCGTCGACTCCGAGCGGGCGGCCGGCGCGTCCGCGCCGAGCGAGCCGGGCGCGTGCCGGGTCGCCATCTCGCCCTTGACCGAGGCGAGCAGCATCTGCGCGACGTCGAGGACCTCGACCTCGGGACGGGCCGCGCCCTTGTCCTGCTGGGCGGTGAGCCCGTCGGAGAGCATCACCCGGCAGAACGGGCAGCCGACGGCGATCTGGTCGGCACCGGTGCCGACCGCCTCGATCGTCCGGTTGTCGTTGATCCGCTCCCCGATCGTCTCCTCCATCCACATGCGAGCACCACCGGCGCCGCAGCAGAAGGACCGCTCGGAGTTGCGCTCCATCTCGACGACCTCGGCACCCGGCAGCACCTGCAGCAGCTCGCGCGGCGGGGTGTAGACGCCGTTGTGGCGGCCGATGTAGCACGGGTCGTGGTAGGTGATCGTGCGCTTGTGGGCGCCCGCCCCCTCGCGCACCGGAGTCAGCTTGCCCTCGCGCACCAGCCGGTTGAGCAGCTGGGTGTGGTGCACGACCTCGAGCTCGATGCCGAACTCCTTGTACTCGTTCTTCAGCGTGTTGAAGCAGTGGGCACAGGTCGAGACGACCTTCTTGACGCGTGCCTGCTTGAACGTCTCGACGTTCTGCTGGGCCAGCCCCTGGAACACGAACTCGTTGCCGGCCCGGCGCGCGGAGTCGCCCGTGCAGGTCTCGCCGTTGCCCAGCACCCCGAAGCTCACGCCGGCGATGTCGAGCAGCTCGGCCACCGCGCGGGTCGTCTTCTTGGCCCGGTCCTCGTAGGCGCCGGCGCAGCCGACCCAGAACAGCCAGTCGACCTCGTCGAGCGACTCGATACCCCCTTGATCGGACGGGGCCCCGACGACCTTGACCTCGAAGTCGAGACCCTTCGCCCAGTCCATTCGGGCGTTCGGCGACATGTTCCACGGGTTGCCGTTGTTCTCCAGGCCGCGGAAGAGCTGGTTGAGCTCGCTGGGGAAGTTCGACTCGACGAGCACCTGGTAGCGGCGCATGTCGATGATGTGGTCGACGTGCTCGATGTCCACCGGGCACTGGTTCACGCAGGCGCCGCAGGTCACGCACGACCAGAGCACGTCGGGGTCGATCACGCCGGAGCCGTCCTCGGGCATGTAGAACCACTCGTCGCCGGTCTCACCGACCAGTGGCCGCTCGACCTCCTTGGTGAGCGTGTCGCTGCCGGCGAGCAGCGCCTCGCGCTTGCCCTCGTCGGCGAGGAGGTACGGCGCCTTCGCGAAGGCCGCGTCGCGCAGCCCCATGATGAGCAGCTTGGGCGAGAGCGGCTTCTCGGTGTTCCAGGCCGGGCACTGCGACTGGCAACGACCGCACTCGGTGCAGGTCGCCATGTCGAGCAGGCCCTTCCAGGTGAAGTCCTCGATCGCCCCGACGCCGAGCTTGGCGTCCTCGTCGAGGTCGTCGATGTCGTCGAGGGTCACCGGCTTGCCGGCAGAGATCAGCGGCTTGGCCGCGCCGAGCGCGACCGGCTCGCGGCCGAAGAGCACGTTGAGCGGCGCCATGAAGATGTGCAGGTGCTTGGAGTTCAGCACGAAGATGAGGAACACCAGCATCACGCCGATGTGGAGCAGCAGGCCGATGCCGATGAGCGCGGTGCTGTCGGGGAAGACCTTGCCGAGAAGGTAGGAGACGAACGCCGCCTTGCCGTAGCCGTGCTCGACACCGGTGGCCTCGGCCTCGGCGAGGTCGCGGGCCGCGACGGCGCCGCGGAACAGGAACATCGTCCAGACGACGTTGAAGATCATGAACAGCGTGAAGTACGCCGGGCCGAGGTGGGATCCGAAGAACCGCGACTTGCGGCCCATCTGCTTGGGCTGGTTGCGCAGCCGGATGGCCCAGAAGACCACGAGCCCGAGCGTGCACATCACGGCGATGAAGTCCTGCAGGAAGCCGAGGACGCCCCAGTTGTTGAAGACGAACCAGTTCCACTGCGGGTCGCGCGAGACGAGAGCGGCGTACGCCTCGAGGTAAACGGTGGCCAGGATCAAGAAGGCCCACATGACGAAGAAGTGCGCGGTGCCGGGCACCGTCCACTTCAGCATCTTCCGCTGGCCGAACACCTCGACGACCTGCCGCTTGGCGGCGGCACCGAGGCGCCGGGTGACCCCGGCGATCCGGTCGGGTGCCGGCTGGCCGCTGGTGATCAGGCGGTAGAGGAACAGTGCCCGCTTCCCCGCGATCGGGAGGGCGATCGCATTGATCACGAGACCCAAGATGAGCACTGCAGTCACTGGTTGCTCCCTGTCGGCAGGTGGTTCGAGGTGCACCCCGGGGTGCGTCCCGCGAGCCTATTCGCAGGGGCGGGCCACGTCAGGCCCCGAAGGCGTGAGAAGGATCCTACCGATAGGTAACTTCGTCGTGCTGTGGCTCAGGCCACGCCGCGGCTGCGGCCGGCGGGCGAACCCGCCGGCCGCAAACCACGACGTCAGAGCGACGCGCGAGACGCGGTCACGGCACCTGCGTGATGCGGGTGGTCGCGGGCGGCGCGACCGGGTCGTGCGCCTTCAGGTAGGTCACCAGCGCGTCGATGTCGAGCCCGCCGAAGTACCCGTTGGTCGACTCCTTGAAGGTGGAGAAGCCGTCGCCGCCGCCGTACAGGTAGTTGTTGGCGACGACCCGGTAGGTCGTGCCGTCCTCGAGCGGCACCATCGGGGTGGCCGCGTCACGGTCGTCGTCGACCAGGACCGACCCCGGCACCAGTGCGTCGGTGTCGGCCTCGGCGGCCGCCGAGGCGTCCCAGCTGTAGCTGAGGCCGGCGACCTGGAGGATCCTGCGGCTGGCCTCGTTCGAGCCGTTCCACTGCTGGTTGAGCAGCGCCTTGATCTGCGCGCCCGTGAGGTCCATGGACACCATGTAGTTGTTGAACGGCTGGACCGTGAACGTGGCGCCGTAGGTCACGTCGCCGGCTGCGTTCTCGATCAGGTCGGCGCGGATGCCACCCGGGTTCATGAACGCCATCACCGGCGCGACGCCGGTCCGATCGCCGGCCCCGGCGTCGACCACGGTCGCGTCGGCGAGCTGTGCGTCCGCGATCAGATCGCCGAGGGGCGACTCGCCATCAGCCTCCTGGGACTTGCTGACACTCGTACCCGGATCGATGTGCCCGACCACCTGATTCTCGATCGGGGCCACCAGCGCCTTGTAGGTGTCGATGAGGGACTGGACGGCCGGCACCGGCGTGACGTCGGCACCGTTGCGGGCGATCAGGTTGTCGGCGTACTCGGCGGGCCGCACGATGTCGTGCGTGGCCGGGTCGATGAGCAGGTGGAGCTTGCTGACCATCCGGCCGGTCGCCGTCGCGCTGGTGAGCAGCCGCGGCTGGCCCTTGGGGTCCTTCACCACGCAGTTGTAGGCCTTGTGGGTGTGACCGGAGATCACGGCGTCGATCGCCGGGCTCAGGTTCTTGGCGATCTCGAGCCCGGGGCCGCTCACGCCGGAGCAGTCGTTGTAGGCGGACTCGTCGCCGGGGAGAGCGCCCTCGTGGAGGAGCACGATGATCGACTTGACCCCGCGCTTGCGCAGCTTCGGCACGAGCGCGTTCGCCGTCTCGACCTCGTCGGTGAACCGCAGGCCCTGGACGCCGGCCGCGGTCACGATGTCGGGCGTGCCCTCGAGCGTCATGCCGATGAACGCGACCTTCTCGCCCTTGACCTTGAAGATCTTCGTGGCGGGGAAGAGCGTGTCGCGGGCGTGCTCCTGACCGTCGTCCCACTTCACGTTCGCGGAGAGGTACTGGAAGTCGGCACCGTCGAAGCCCTGGTCGCCGGGGCAGGAGTTGGCGCCGTCCGCGCCGTCGGCGCCGTCGTCGAGGCAGCCGCCGTTCTGCATGCGCCGCAGCTCGCGCCAGCCCTCGTCGAACTCGTGGTTGCCGACCGAGGCCACCTGGAGGCCGAGCATGTTCATCGTCTTGATCGTCGGCTCGTCGTGGAACGCGCCCGACAGCAGCGGCGAGGCGCCGATCAGGTCGCCCGCGGCGACCGTCAGCGGCACCGCCTTGGCGGCACGCGACCGCGCGCGCTCGTCCTTGATGAGCCGGGCGAGGTACGCCGCGCCGCCGGCCGCGGTGTTGTTGATCCGGCCGCCGGAGCTGGTCGAGGGGACCGGCTCGAGCTGGCCGTGGAAGTCGTTGATCGCCAAGATGTCGAGCTTGACGTAGTCCTTCTGCGCCGCCTGCTTGGTCAGCTTGGTGTAGGTGGCCTTCGCACCGGAGTCGTCACGGGTGGCGGTGGCGGCAGATGCGCCGGCGGCCGCGACGAGTGCGAGGGACGTGAGCGCCGCTGCAGCGGGCAGCAGGCGAGCACGAGGCTTATGGGACATGGCCTCTCCTTCGGTGAGGGTGGGGCCGCAACGTAACCGACCCGGCGTCCGTAAGGAAGGGACCTGCGGCCCGGGATCACCGGGATCGGATCGAGGTGACCCGGCCGCCCTTCGAGAACGCCACCGTCACCATCACCCTCGAGTCGGTGGCCGTCTCGGCGCAGACGCCGTACGTCGAGCCGAGCCGGGTGTAGGGCTGGCCGACCGCGCGCATCACCTGCGTGGTGGTCATGCCGGGCCGGACCAGCCGCATGACCCGGCCGACGGGCATCCGCAGCTCGGGGTTGCGGCAGGAGTCCGGGGCGATCCCGACGGCCCGCTCCCACATCTGCAGGTACGCCTCGGCACCGCGGGCCATGTCGTCCTTGATCTTCGCGCCGTCGCCGGCGTGCTGGGCGTCGGCGACCTCTCCGAGGTCCTGGATCCAGTCCGGGTAGAGGCCGTACTGGGCGACCCCGTCGGCGTTGATGTCGTAGACGCGCTGACCGGCGTGCTGCCGGTCGACCCGGACGCCGCCGAGGCCGGTGAACGGGTAGGTGACCGGGTTGGACACGTCGGCGCCCCGGGGGTCGCCCTGCGCGCCGAGACCGTTCATGTCCGCTCCGTAGCCGATGCCCCAGTAGTAGCGCGGGTCCGCCCAGCCCTCGTGGGCGCGCCACTTCTCCACGAACCCGGTCGAGTCGCCGGCGTACGGCGTGATGAAGCCGCCGTCGGCGTAGATCCGCGGATAGGCGTCCGGGGTCGACCACGAGTGGCTGGAGATCACGCCGTGGTAGCCGAGGTCGTCGATCTGGTCGAGGGCCTGGGTCCGGGCCTTCACGCTCATGTGGTCGGGGTCGAAGATCATGTGCCGCTTCGCGAGGCCGTCGATGGTGTACTCGCCGAGCGTCGTCAGGCCCCGGGCGTTGCAGTGGTCCGGTGGCGGGTAGACCGGCAGCGCCGGCAGGTTGAGCGTGCCGAAGAGCTCGCCGATGGCGCCGAAGAGCGCGTCCTGCTGCCCGGCCGAGATGTCCGGCGCGGCGACCTGGTTGTGGTCGTGGGCGCCCGGGATCTCGGGTTCGCAGTGCTGCATGTTCCAGAACGTTCCGGTCTCGAGGAAGTTCGCCGAGTTGACCGCGACGCCGACCTCGCCGTTGTCGCCGGCGATGCCGGACAGCGCGTTGTCGAACTTGTTGACCAGCTCCATCTGCCGCACACCCATCCGCTTGACCTCGTCGAGCTGGGTGTCGATCTCGTCGATGTCGCACGCGGGCACGTCACCGCCGGGCAGGGCCTTGAACGTGCACCCGAACGGCACGCTGGTCTCGATGCCCATGACCACGGCCATCTTGCCGGCGTTGATCACCCGGCGCGCCTGGAACGGGTTGGTGACGATGCGGTAGAAGCCCTTGCCGGGCCCGCCGAACTGGGCGTCGATGTAGTCCTGCATCCGGTACATGTCCTGGGCCTGCAGGCGCACCGAGTCCATGTCGTCGCACGAGTTGCGCTTGATGGGGTAGAGCTGGCACAGCTGGTTGTTCTCGACCAGGAGGTTGACGAAGATCCGCTGCCCGCCGCGCCAGGACCGCTCCAGCCAGCGGTAGTAGGTGCCCTCGTGGGTCAGCGAGTTCGGCGCGGGCCAGTCCTTGAACGTCGGCCAGCCGACGGGGTCGTGGTGCGGCTCCCCGGAGAGCACCGACTCGAGGACGCCGCCGTAGCCGCCGGTGGCGGAGTGGTCGGGGCAGTCGACGAGCGCGTACGGCGCGCCGTACTGGTCCCACGGCTTGCCGCAGTGGACGTCGCCCCCGAGGAACTCGAAGGCCATGCCGTGGGTGTGCCCGTCGACGTAGCCGCGCACCTCCTGGAAGCCGGTGATCCCGGCGTGCGGGCGGCCGCTGATGTCGATCTGGGACTCGGGGTAGGCCGCGCACCCGGTGGTCCGGGTCGGCAGGAACGTCGACGCGCGGTCGAGGGTGAGCGGCCCGGTGTCGTTGACGAACGCGTAGCGGTCGCGGGCGCGGGTGATCCGCCAGACCGCGTCGGCGCTCGGCTGCTCGGCCCGGCTGCCGTCGCCGAGCAGGAACGCCCGGTCGGCGTCGTAGATCAGGTAGCTGCCCAGGTCGGTGGCCTTGAAGTAGAACGGCTCGCCGTCTCTGGTCAACGTGTAGCAGCCGCCGGCCAGGGCGTAGCGGTTCTCCGGGTGCAGCAGCCGCGGCCCCGACACCGGGGCGGTGGTCAGCTCGGGATCGGGTAGCGCCCGCTCGCGGTCGACGTACGCCCGTGCCGCGGCCTTCTGGGCCGCGGTGGTCGGGTCGCGGGTGATCTCGCCGAGGTCGCCCGCGCGGGAGATCGCGTTCTTGTCGGTGTGCAGCTGCCCGAGCGCGTCCTGGGCGTAGGTGTAGCGCTCGCCGAGGCCGCCGGGACGCAGGCCGGCCGCGCCGCCCAGTGACAGGGCGCCGGCGACCACGGTGACGCCGGCGGTGGCGGCCAGGGCCAGCCGACGGAGGGGTCGCTGCTCGTTCACCTGGGCTCCTTCGCGTTGACGGCAGCCGTTCAACGAGCGGTCGTCCCCGGGGTCACTCGCGAGGTCACTCGCGGGCGGCGGTCCCCCCGATGCGACGGGTCAGGTGGGCGGCGGTGGCCGCGACGGACTCGCGCAGCCCGGCCGGGTCGGCCTCGTCGGGATAGGTCGCGGCGACGGCGGCGACCGGGTGGGCGTTGTGGTCCAGCACCGCGACCGCGACGCTTGCGAGCCCGGGCGTGACCTCGCCGTCCTCGACCGCGTAGCCGCGCTGCCGGGCGTCCGTGAGCACGCGCCGCAGCGCGCTCAGGCTGCGCGGGCCCACGCCGTGCCGGTCGACGAAGTCGGCGGGTTGCGAGTAGAGCGCCCGGACCTGGCTCTGCGGCAGCGCCGCGAGGATCGCCCGGCCGCTGGCCGTCAGGTGGGCCGGCAGCCGGACGCCGACGTCGGTCACGAGCGGCGGGCGTCCGGGCGCGCGCTCCTCCACGACGTACAGGACCTCGCGCCCGTGCAGGATCGCCAGGTGGACCGACTGCCCGGTCCGGTCGGCGAGGTCGGCGAGCGAGCGGCGCGCGATCCGCTGCAGGGGCTCCTGCCGCGCGTAGCCGCTGCCGATCTCGAAGGCCGCCGGACCGAGGCCGAAGCGGTGCTCCTCGGGGAGGTGGACGACGAAGCCCTCCTCGATCATCGCGTGCAGCAGGTGGTACGTCGTGCTGCGCGGCAGGTCGACCGCCCGCATGATCCGGTCGAGGGCGACCGGGTCCGGCTGGCCGGCCAGGAACCGCAGCACCCGCAGGGCGCGGGTCGCGGCGGGTACCTGGCTCATGCCGCCAGACCCTACGGCCCCTCGCTCGGGGCCGTCGTCAGCTGTCGCGAGACCTCGTCGCACCCGGCTGGTAGTCCGCGGAGCGGTGGTCGACGTCCGGGTCGAGGGCGTCGGCGCGGCGCACCACGTCCTCGTGCCGGGCCTCCTCCATGTGCAGCCCCTGTCGGGCCTCGGCCGCCTGCTGCTCGGCGCGCTCGGCCTCGGTGCGGGCGACCTCGGCACGTGCCTCGGCCTCCGCGGCGCGGCGGCGCTCGAGGTCGACGTCGACGACCTGGACCTCGGCCTCCTGGCGCAGGTGCGCCGCGTGCTCGCGGCGCTGCTCGGTGCGGCGCTTGCTCGTGACGTACGCCGCGGCCACGACGGCGAGCACCACCACGACGGCGACGATGATGATGACGGTGGTCATCGGATCCTCCCTGGTCGGCTACCCCCGCGGGATCGGTACCCCGCGCTCGGGCGGAACACTCCCCGTCACCGGAGGTCGCGCTCCTCGCGCACCGGGACCAGCGGCGCCGCGACGACCGGGAACAGTGCGGCCAGGGCGAACGCCGCCGGGTAGCCCCAGTCGGTCACGACCAGCCCGGCGACCGGAGGGACGGCGGAGGCGGCCAGGAACTGGGCGGTGTTCTGCACCCCGAGCGCACGCCCTGACCAGAACGGCCCGGCGCGCTCGGCGACGGCGGTGAACGCCAGCCCGTTGTCGGCGACGGTCACCAGGGTCGCGACGACCACGAGCAGCACGGCCACGCCGAGGTCCAGGGCGGCGGTGAGACCGAGCAGCGCCATGCTGGCCGCCGCGGCGAGGGCCACCCACCGCAGGGGCCGCATCCGGCCGCCGACCAGGTCGGAGAGGTGGCCGACCGCGATCCGGCCGACTGCGCCGGCCACCTGGGCGATCGCCACGACCGCCCCGGCCGCGGCCGGCGCCCAGCCGCGGTCCTGGACCAACCAGGCCAGGGCGAAGGTCCACACGACGAACTGCGGGACGACCAGCAGCACGGAGACGCCGTGGATGCGAGCGAGGTAGGTGTCCTCGCGGTAGGGGCTCCCGGCCGCGCCGTCCGGGCGCTCGGGTCGCGGGGGGTCCAGGACGACCGCGGCGACCGTGGCCGCGGCGAGCGCGCACGCGACCGTGGGGATCCACAGCGCCGCATGC
>NZ_DASWVI010000165.1:0-12925 GCF_036401255.1 Nocardioides sp.
AACGGTCCCCGGGCCGTTCTCAGGCACACGACACGACAGGCACTAGCCCGAGCGGCGGCCCCACAGCCGACGGAGCACCAGCAGCACGACCAGCGCCCCGAGCGCCTGGCGCCAGTACGTGCGCGCGAGCACCGGCAGCACCGTGGCGCCCAGGTCGACGTGGTCCGCACCCGCCGGCGGCGCGGCAGCATGCTTCGGTCCCGCCGGTTCGCCACGCACCTGACGTATCTGCTCCTCCGCGGCCGGCTCGGCGACCGATACGTCAGGTGCGTCGGCCACAGCCGGCTCCGGAGCAGCCGCCTCCGGCTCGCCCATCCGCGCCTCGAGGCAGTCGATGAACTGGCCGAGCAGCTTGTCGGAGACGTCCTGCATCACGCCGCGGCCGAACTGGGCGGGCTTGCCGGTGATCGCGAGGTCGGTCATCACCTCGACGTCGGTGCTGCCGGCGCTCGACTCCCCACCTGATGGGGCCATCGTGAGCGTGACGGTCGCGCCCGCCGTACCGTTGCCGCGCTTGTCCTTGCCCTTGGCCTCGACCACGAACCGGTGCGCCGACTCGTCCTTCTCGACGAAGGTGCCGGAGCCGTTGTAGACGAGCGCGATCGGTCCGAGCTTGACCTTGACCGACCCCTGGAACGACTCGCCCTCGACCGAGGTCACGGCGGCTCCCGGGAAGCACTCGGCGACCGAGGCGATGTCGTTGAAGTGCGCCCACGCCTCCTCCACGCCGGTCGGGACGGTGAACCGGTGAGTGAGCTCCACGGGCCTCAGCCCCCCGCGGCCGCGAGCACGGCCCGTCGCGTGATGACGGTGGCCAGGTGGCGCCGGTAGTCCGCGTCGCCGTTGAGGTCCGAGGGCGGGTTGGTGCCCTCGGTGGCGCGCGCGGCCGCGGCGCGTACGGCGTCCTCCGTCACCGGCTGCCCCACGAGGGCCTCCTCGACGCCGCGGGCCCGCAACGGCGTGGAGCCCATGTTGGTGAGCCCGATCCGGGCCTCGGCGATCGCGCCGCCATCGACCCGCACCGTCGCGGCGACCGCCACGATCGGCCACTGGTGGGCGACCCGCACGAACTTCTCGTAGTGCGCCCCCCAGCCGGTGTGCTTGGGGATCCTCACCTCGGTGAGGATCTCGTCCTCGCCGATCGCGGTCTCGAACAGGTCGACGAAGAAGTCGTCGGCCGCCACCCGGCGGGTGCCGCCCGATCCCTGGATGACGAACTCCGCACCCAGCGCCAGCGCCGGCGCCCCGAGATCGCCGGCGGGGTCGGCGTGCGCCAGCGCGCCGCCGAAGGTGCCGCGGTGCCGGATCTGCGCATCCGCGAGGTGCTCGACGGCCTTGCTGATGACCGCGGCGTGCTCGGCGACCAGCGGGTCCGACCCGACGACCGCGTGGGGGGTCATCGCGCCGATCACGATCGCGTCGCCGTCGTCGCGGACGCCGCGCAGCGAGTCGATGCGCCCGAGGTCGATGATCATCTCCGGGGCGTTGAGGCGCATCCGGAGCACCGGCAGCAGGCTCTGCCCACCGGCGATGATCTTCGCGTCGTCGCCGTGCTCGGCGAGCGCGGCGAGCGCGTCCTCGACCGAGGTCGGAGCCAGGTAGTCGAACTGTGCGGGGATCATGCGCCCGCTCCTTCCTCGAAGTGCGGCATCGCCGCCTCGGTGGTCGAGCCGCCGGCTCCTGGTCCGTTGATCGCCCGCCACACCCGCTCGGGCGTGCAGGGCATCTGGATGTCGTTGACGCCGAGGTGGCGTACGGCGTCGACGACCGCGTTGACGACGGCCGGGGTGGAGGCGATCGTGCCGGCCTCGCCGACGCCCTTGGTGCCGAGCGTGTTCGTGGTCGCCGGCGAGGTGGTGTGGTCGATCTCGAAGCTGATCGTGTCGGCCGCGGTCGGCAGCAGGTAGTCGACGAACGACCCGGACACCAGCGTGCCGGCGTCGTCGTACACCGCCTCCTCCCACAGTGCCTGTGCGATGCCCTGCACCAGACCGCCGTGCACCTGACCGCTGACGATCAGCGGGTTGATGATGTTGCCGATGTCGTCGCAGCAGACGTACTTGCGCATCGTCAGCGCGCCGGTCTCGGTGTCGACCTCCATGGCGCACAGGTGGGTGCCGTGCGGGAAGTTGAAGGCCTCGGGGTCGAACGTGGCGTCCGCGTCGATCGACGCCTCCACCCCGTCGGGCAGGTTGTGCGCCGCGAACGTCGCGAGCGCGACCTCGCCGATGCCCATGCCCTGGTCGGTGCCCCGCACGGAGAACCGGCCGCCCGAGAACTCCAGGTCGTCGACCGAGGCCTCGAGCAGGTGGGCGGCGATCGGCTTGGCCTTCTCGATGACCTTGTCGGCCGCCCGCACCAGCGCCTCGCCGCCGACCACCAGCGACCGGGACCCGTAGGTGTCCAGCCCCTTGGGCGCGACCTGCGTGTCGCCGTGCAGCACCTCCACGTCCTCGAACGCCACGCCGAGCCGGTCGGCGACGATCTGGCTGAACGCGGTCTCGTGGCCCTGGCCGTGCGCGGAGGCGCCGGTGACCACCTCCACCTTGCCGGTGGCCAGCATCCGCACGCTCGCGTGCTCCCAGCCGCCGGCCCCGTAGTCGAGGGAGCCGAGCACCCGCGAGGGCGCCAACCCGCACATCTCGGTGAACGTCGAGACCCCGATGCCCAGCTGCACCCGGTCGCCGGACTCACGACGGCGCCGCTGCTCGGCCCGCAGCTCGTCGTACCCGAGCATCTCCTTGGCCCGCGCCGTCGCGGCCTCGTAGTTGCCGGAGTCGTACTCGAGCCCGGCGACGGTGGTGAACGGGAACTCCTCGTGCTTGATCCAGTTCTTCTCGCGGATCTCGAGCGGGTCGACGCCGAGCTCGGCGGCCAGCTCGTCCATCATCCGCTCGATGGCGTACGTCGCCTCGGGCCGCCCGGCGCCGCGGTACGCGTCGGTCCAGGTCTTGTTGGTGAGCACGGTCTGCACCGCGAACCGGTAGGCCGGGAACTTGTAGATCGAGTTGAACATGAACGCACCGAGCACCGGCACGCCGCCGCCGACGAGCGACACGTAGGCGCCGAGGTCGGCGAGCAGGTCGACCTTGAAGCCGGTGACCGTGCCGTCCTTCTCGGCCGCGAGCGTGAGCTTCTGCCACTGGTCGCGGCCGTGATGGCCCGACATCAGGCTCTCGGAGCGGGTCTCGGTGTACTTGGCCGGCTTGCCGAGCCGGCGCGCCACCGCCCACGTGATCCACTCCTCCGGCGTCGTCTGCAGCTTGCCGCCGAAGCCACCGCCCACGTCGGGCGCGATCACCCGGATCTTCGACTCCGGCACGCCCGTGGTCGCGGCGAGCGCGAACCGCAGGATGTGCGGGATCTGGGTGGCCGACCACATCGTGATCTGCTCACCGGTCGGGTCGACGACAGTGGAGCGCGGCTCCATGAACGCCGGGATCAGGCGCTGCTGGCGGTACTCCCGCTCGATCACGATGCCGTCGGTGCGGGCCTTCGCGATCGCGTCCTCCACGCTGCCGCCGGTGCCGGCCTCGCCGGAGTCGAAGACCCAGTACGCCGACTTGTTCGTGCCCAGGTCCGGGTGGGCCAGGATCTCGTCGGCCGCGGCCCGCTTCAGGTCGAGGGCGGCCGGGAGCTCGTCGTACTCCACGTCGACGAGCTCGGCGGCGTCGCGGGCCTCCGCGGCGCTGCGCGCCACGACCACCGCGACGATCTCGCCGGCGAACGCGACCCGGTCGCTGGGCATCGGCGAGTGCGTCGGCGTCACCTGGTCGGGCGTGATCGGCCAGGCGTTGATGTTGACGCCGAGCGCCTCGCCGAGGTCGGCGCCGGTGAGCACGTCGACGACGTTCGTGGCCTCCTTCGCCGCGCTCGTGTCGATCGAGACGATCCGGGCGTGCGCGAACGGGCTGCGCACCATCGCCAGGTGCAGCATGCCGGGGAGGTTGATGTTGTCGGTCCAGCGGGTGCGTCCGGTGATCAGCCGCTGGTCCTCCTTGCGGCGGCGGTCGCGGCCGATCTCGCGCTCGACGGTGTCGGTGGGACGCTCCTGGGTGGTGCTCATGCCGGAGCCCCCTGCCCGCTCGCCTGCTGCACCGCCCGGACGATGTTGTGGTAGCCCGTGCAGCGGCACAGGTTGCCCTCGAGGCCGAGGCGGATCTCCTCCTCGGTGGGCTTCGGGTTGGTGTTCAGCAGGTCGACGCTCTGCATGATCATCCCGGGCGTGCAGAAGCCGCACTGCAGTCCGTGGCACTCGCGGAAGGCCTCCTGCACCGGGTGCAGCTGACCGTCGGTCGCGAGGCCCTCGATGGTGGTGACCTCGGCGCCGTCGGCCTGCACGGCCAGCACGTTGCACGACTTCACGCTGGTGCCGTTGAGGTGGACCGTGCACGCGCCGCAGTTGCTGGTGTCGCAGCCGATGACGGTGCCGGTCTTGCCGAGACGCTCGCGCAGGTACTGGACGAGCAGCATGCGGGGTTCGACGTCGTCGGAGACCCGCGCTCCGTCGACGGTGAGGCTGATCCGGGTCATGACGCTCCTGGGGACGTGGCCGGGAATGTGGTGCAGGTCACGCTAGGGAGCCGCCGGTTGGCGAAAGGTAGGCCGAGTCGGCGCCAGTTTCCTGACCACCACCGTTGAGTCGGCGCCAGTTTCCGTCGGCAGCGGCAAACTGGCGCCGACTGGACGGGCTGATCGGGGAAACTGGCGCCGCCTCGGCACCATGCGTCGGGAAACTGGCGCCGACTGGACGGGCTGATCGGGGAAACTGGCGCCGACTCGGCGTCAACGGGAGGCGGCGGCGAGCCGGCCCTTGAGCAGGGGTACGGCGGGGTGGGCCCGGCCGGCGAGGGCGGCGAGCGCGGCCTCGACCACCTCGGTGTCGTACGGCGCGAGCTCGCTGTAGCGGACCACCGCATCGGGCTGCGGGTCGGCCAGCAGCGCCTCACGGACCGCCACCGCGACGTACTCGCCCAGCTCGGTGAGTGCCGGGGAGTTGGTGCCGGGGAGCAGGTCGCCGCCGTAGGCGTCGACGGCCGCGGCGACCCGGCCGCGGCGCAGCAGCCCGAGCACCAGCTCCACGTCGGTCGAGGTCGGCATCGGCAGCCGGTAGGGGCGCGACGAGAGCTGCCCGCCGAGCGCGGCGCGCAGGTGGGAGACCTCCGCCTTGAGCGTGGACAGCGTGACCGCCTGGTCGCCGTAGACCAGCGCGTGCAGGTGCTCGAGCGAGAGCCCTTCGGGGTGCAGGGCGAGCAGCGCGAGCACCTCGGTCTGGCGGCGGTTGAGCAGCAGCCGCTGCCCGTCCAGCCAGGTCTCGGCGGTGCCGAGCAGCCGCAGCACGAGGCCCGGCTCGGTGCGCTCGTCGGCGAGGGCGGTGGGATGGTGTGCGGAGACCGGCATGGCGTTCTCGATCAGCCGGGCCAGCACCCGCGCGGTCGCCAGGCCGATGGGGTGGGTGCGTTCCCAGGTGGTGGAGAGGTCGATGACCCCGAGCTGCGCGCCGCTGACCGGGTCGTGCACGGGCGCCGCCCAGCAGACCCAGTTGTGCACGATCGGCGCATAGTGCTCGGCGCTGAACACCATCGCCGGGGCAGCCGTCCGGTTGGCGAGGTCGAGCGCGTTCGTGCCGACGCTCTGGTCGTCCCAGCGCCCACCGGGCACGAAGTTCACGGTCTCGGCCTTGCGGCGCATCACCCGTCCGCCGTACGTCCACAGGATCCGCGTCTCGGCGTCGGTGATCGCGACCACCAGGTCGCCGTCCTCGGCGGTGCGCCGCAGCTCGGCCTCGACCCGCTCGACCGCGGTCTGCAACGGCGACCCGCGCCAGGCCGAGGCGGTCTCGGACTCGTCGGCGAGCGGCGCCCCGGCGACGTCCGTGGGCACCGCGGCCGCCTCCGACCGGGTCCAGCTGCTGAGGATCTCCGGGCGCACCATCCCCGCCGCGGCGTCGCCGCGCTCGACGAACGACGTCCAGGCGCGCACAGCGTCGAGGCGTCGCGCCTGGAGATCGGCGTCTACAGTCATGCGTCCCTCGTCACTCTCGGTGCGGTCACCGTAACTCGGGACCGGCTGCCGCGGAAGCGCCGCGGTCGGGTCCGGACGCGGGCGAGGCGGCGCTGGGGCGGAGCAGCCGTCAATAGCCCGGATGGACTATCGACCCCCTGGAGGTGCGGATCTAGGTTCCGAGGATCGGACCCCCGCCGGATGGTGATGGCACATGCGCGCTGCAATCGGTTCCCTCGCTCCCTCCGCGACTCGGCAGCGCCTCGCACCGCGGCTGCTGGCCGTGGTGGCGCTGGTCCTCGGCACCCTGCTGGTGCCCGGACCCGCCGCCGCGACGCTGGCCGTCACCCTCACCCCGGACCGGCAGGTCGCCGCGCCCGGCGAGACCGTGACGTTCACCGTGTCCGGCAACGTCGGCGGCAACCCCACCTTCGTGTGGAACGTCGACGGGCTCGACGTCCAGAACGACAGCCCGTCCCTGCCGTGGGCGTTCCAGGCGGAGGGCCAGCACACCGTCGGCGTCACCGTCGACGACGGGTTCGACTCCGGCAGCGCCTCGGCGAGCGTCGAGGTCCGAGCCGCCCAGCCCAACCACCCGCCGGCGGTGACCCTCGACGCCGACCACCAGCAGGCCGCGCCGGGCGAGCCGGTCACGTTCACCGCCACCGTGTCGGACCCCGACCCCGGTGACTCCGTCGCGCTCGCCTGGTACGTCGACGGCACCCGGGCCGACGAGAACGGCCTGGCGCTGACCCGGTCGTTCCCCGAGACCGGCAGCCACGGCGTCCGGGTGGTGGCCACCGACCTGTCGCAGGCCTCGAGCGAGGCGACCATCCAGGTGAACGTCGTCGGCACCGCGCCGACGGCCGCGATCGACGTGCGCACCGCCGCACCGCGCACCCGGAAGGTCACGGTGCTCGACGCGTCCGGCTCGGCACCCGCGACCCCGTCGGGTTCGATCCTCAGCTATCACTGGGACCTCAACGGCAACGGCACGTTCGAGACCACGTGCGCCGGCCCCGTCGTCGGCCTCGTCACCGCCACCGCGGGCGACCACCCCGTCTCGGTGATGGTGTCCGACGACAGCGGTGGCGTCTCGCCGTCGGTCACGAGCGTCGTCTCGGTCACGACCTCCCAGATCGACAAGAGGTACGCCGACGGCGCGCTGCCCATCACCGCCGGCGGCTGCGCCGGGCCGGCGGCCGACGGGGTCGTCCCCGAGGGCTACCCCGCCGACGACCTGACCTGCTACACCACGGTCCGCACCGGCATCGCCGAGGCGATGTCACCGTGCTTCCGCCGCCGCACCGAGCCGGTCGGCGTACGCCTGCTCCTCAAGGAGATCTACGCCAGCACCAAGACGGTGCGGCTCAACGGGATCGACCTGCGGCCGAACTCGGGGGCGGCGATCGAGATCGACGGCTGGACCGCGGAGGTCCGGTCGATCGGCGGCAAGGCCAAGGCGTCGGTCGACGCCGGCAGCACGCTGGGCAAGCTGACGTTCTACTACGGCAACATCGGCTGGGACCTGCCCAGCGGCAAGTCGTCGCGCTTCAACCTCGGCAGCCTCTCGATCACCAAGGGCGCCGAGCTGTTCGGGCTCTCGGTCGAGGGCGACGCCCGGCTCGACCTCGTGTACCGCGGCGCCGAGTTGCCCGTGACGATCCACCTCCCCTCGCCGCTGGACGTGTCGGCGACGGTCACCCTCAAGACCGACAACCTCAAGGGGCTGCGCCTCGAGGAGGTGCACCTGCGCGTCAAGAACGCGACCTTCGGGGCGTTCACGGTCAACGACCTCGACCTGCTCTACAACGCGGCGTCGTACCAGTTCGACGGTTTCGCCGACCTGTCCCTGACCTCGGTGGGCAACCTGCAGGTGAGCATCCAGGTCGTCGGCAAGACCGTGACGATGTTCGCCGCGAACTTCACCCCTGTGCCGCCGCTGGCGCTCGGGTCGGGCGTGTTCCTCCAGCACATCGACTTCGGGTACGACGCGGGCCCGCCGCTCACCCTCAACGGCGGCGTCAAGCTCACCGCGGGCCCGCCGGTCAACGGCACCGCGGCGGCGGCGATCGAGGGAACCCTGAAGTTCGTGGCCTCCGACCCGTGGCTGCTGCGCGCCGACGGCAACGCGTCGATCGCGGGCTTCGGCGTCGCCAGCGCCTACCTGCAGTACCAGTCCAACGGCATGATCAGGCTCGGCGGCAAGATCGACGCCCGGCTCTACGACATCGTCAGCGCCAAGGCGAGCATCGACATGTGGCTCTACGCCCCCACGATGAAGTTCAACGCCCAGGCCCGCGGCGACGTCTGCGTCTGGAAGGGCTGCGGCGGCGGCGCACTGGTCGTCTCCAGCACCGGCGTCGGCGGCTGCGTCTACACGTTCTTCGCGGACTTCGGCCTCGGCTACCGCTGGGACGGGGAGTTCAAGTACTACCTGACCGGCTGCGACATCAACCACTGGGCGTCGGCCTGGGACGGCGGCGCCCGCACGCGGCTGGCGTCGTACGCCGCGTCCGAGGCGGTCGCGTCCGAGGACATGGTCGTCGCCGAGGGCGAGCGGGCGGTGTACTTCCGGTTCGCGTCGGTCGACGACCCGCCGCAGGTCACGGTCACGGGCCCGGACGGCAGCGAGATCGTGGTGCCCGCCGGCACCGAGAACTTCGAGGGAGGCGACGACCACATCATCCTCCAGGTGCCACCCGAGCACGCGACGTACGTGATCGTCCGCAACCCCGCACCGGGCCGTTGGCAGGTGCACACCGCGGACGGGTCGCCGGACCTGGTGGCGGTCGGGCAGGCCTCGGCCCTGCCGAAGCCGCGGGTGCGGGCGACGGTCGGCGGCCGCCTGCACGACCGGACCCTCGAGTACCGGGTCAACCGAGTGGCGGGGCAGACCGTGCAGTTCTTCGAGCGCGCCGGCCGGACGAGCAAGCTGCTCGGCACGGTCTCCGACGGCAGCGGCCGGATCCGGTTCCGGCCCGCCCCCGGCCCCGCCGGCACCCGGTCGATCGTGGCGGTCGTCCAGCGCGACGGCGCACCCCGCGAGCAGGTCACGGTGACCAGCTATCGCGCGCCCGGCCCGCTGCGGCCGCCCGCCCCGAGTCGGATGGTCATCAAGCGGACCGCGACCAAGGCCGTGGTCACCTGGCCCGACGTACCGCACGCCGCGACCTGGCGGGTCGTCGCGACCGTCCCCGACGGGCGCCGGTGGTCGGTGCGGCTGGATCGGCGCCGCCTGGTGCTGCCCAGCGTGTTCCGGAGCAAGCGGGTCGCGGTGAGCGTGCGCGGGATCAGCGCCGAACAGGTGACGGGCCCGGCGCAGCGGTGGGTGTCGCCGGGACGCTGAGCCGGGCGCGGCGGCGACTCTCGCGGCGGCGACTCTCGCGTCGAGACACCAGAAGTGGCTGCCACCACGGCCGGTCGACAGCCATTTCTGGTGTCTCGACGGCCCCGGCGCAGCCGGGTCACACCCGGGTCAGGCCAGGTCGCGGTGGATCCGGCCCTCGGTGGTGGCCAGCGGCTCGCCGGTGCCGCCCCAGCGGCCGGCGATGATCTCGGCGGCGATGCTGATCGCGGTCTCCTCCGGGGTGCGGGCGCCCAGGTCGAGTCCGATCGGGCTGGAGAGCCGGGCGATCTCCTCCTCGCCCACCCCGGCCTCGCGCAGCCGGGCCAGCCGGTCGTCGTGGGTGCGGCGCGAGCCCATCGCCCCGACGTACGCGATCTCGGGCAGCCGCAGCGCGACCTCGAGGAGGGGTACGTCGAACTTCGGGTCGTGGGTCAGCACGGTCACGACCGTGCGGCCGTCGACCCGGCCGGCCTCCGCCTCGGCGGCGAGGTAGCGGTGCGGCCAGTCGACGACGACCTCGTCGGCGTCGGGGAACCGGCTGCGGGTCGCGAACACCGGCCGGGCGTCGCACACGGTCACGTGGTAGCCGAGGAAGCTGCCCACCCGGGCGACCGCCGCGGCGAAGTCGATCGCCCCGAACACCAGCATCCGCGGCTTGGGCGCGAACGCCCACACGAACACCCGCATCCCCTCGCCGCGGCGCTCGCCGTCGGGGCCGTAGGTCAGCGTCGCGTTGTGGCCGGCGGCGAGCAGCCCGAGCGCGTCGTCGTGGACGGCGTCGTCGGCGCGCGCCGAGCCGAGGGACGCGGCGGCCGGCTGGTCGGGCCGGATCACCAGCCGGCGCCCGAGGCGCGCGGGGTCGGGGTGCTCGATGACCGTGGCCAGCGCCACCGGCCGGCCGGCCTCGATGTCGGCGGCGATCTCCTCCAGCTCGGGGAAGGTCTCGCGGCTGACCTTCTCGACCCAGACGTCGAGGATGCCGCCGCAGGTCAGACCGACTGCGAAGGCGTCGTCGTCGGAGACGCCGTAGCGCTGCAGGACGGGTACGCCGGATCCGACGACCGACTCGGCCAGGTCGTAGACGGCGCCCTCGACGCAGCCCCCGGACACCGACCCGACCGCGGTGCCGTCGGGACCGACCAGCATCGAGGCGCCGGGCGGGCGGGGTGCGGACTGGAACGTCGCGACCACGGTGCCGACGCCGACGGTCTCGCCGGCGCGCCACCACTCGAGCAGCTCGGTCAGCACGTCACGCACGGGACACCACCTCGACCAGCTCGGCGAACGTCGCCAGCGAGTGGCCGGCGAGGAACTCGTCGCAGTGCGGCAGCGCCGCCACGACCCCCTGCTGCACCGGCTCGTAGCCGACCTTGCCGCGGTGCGGGTTGACCCACACGACCCGGTGGGCGACCCGGCGCAGCCGCGCCATCTGCTCACCGAGCAGCGTGGGGTCGCCGCGCTCCCAGCCGTCGCTGAACACGACCACGATCGCACCGCGGGCCATGCCGCGCTGCCCCCAGCGGTCGAGGAAGAACCGCAGCGTCTCCCCCAGCCGGGTGCCGCCCGACCAATCGGGCACGGTCTCCCCCGCCGCGACCAGCGCGCGTTCGGGGTCGCGCAGCCGCATCGCCCGGGTCAGGTGCGTGAGCCGGGTGCCGACCGTGAACGTCTCGACGACGCCGCCGCTCTCGCGCCCCGCCTGGGTGAACCGGTGCGCCAGGCGCAGCAGCGCGTCGGCGTACCCGCTCATCGAGCCGGACACGTCCACGAGCAGCACCACCCGCCGGGGCCGCACGCCGCGCCGCCGCCAGGCGATGTCGGCGGGCTCGCCCATCCGGCGCAGCGACGCCCGCAGGGTGCGCGAGGTGTCGACCTCGCCGCGGTGCCACGCCTGGTGCCGGGCGGTACGCCGGACGGGCGGGCGCGGCCGCAGGGTCGCGAACATGGCCGCGAGCCGGTGCTTCTCGGCCGCGGTCAGCCCGGCCACGTCGCGCTGGCGCAGCACCTCGGTCTCGCTGGCCAGCGCCCGGACGACCTCCTCGTCCGCGCCGTCCGCGGAGCCGGTGGGCTCCTCGGCGGGCAGGGCCGCGAACGGGGCGGAGGGGTGTGCGGGCCGGGGGCGGGGCAGCCCGTCGCGGGCGTTGAAGAACGCGTGGAACACTTGGTCGTAGCGCTCTAGGTCGTCGGGCCCGGCGCACAGGGTCGCCCGCCCCGCGAGGTAGGTCGCCCGCTGGTCGTCCATGCCCAGCGTCGCCGCCGCGGCCAGGAAGCCCTCGGCGCGGTCGTGGGTGACGGGGACCCCGGCGGCCCGCAGCGCCCGCGCGAACGCCAGCAACACTTCGTCAGCCCCGCGGCGAAGCGGCTCGTCGGGGTCGTTCATGCCCGCAGCACCTGGTCCAGGGCGTGCCGCACCCGGTCGGCGTCCTCGCGGTACTTCACCAGCGCCCCGAGGGTCGCCGAGGCGGCGGCGAGGTCGATCTCGGCGGTGCCGAGGTGGTGCAGCGCGCGGGCCCAGTCGAGGGTCTCCGACACCCCCGGCGACTTCTGCAGGTCGTCGCGAGCACGCAGCTGCTGCACGAGCTCGACGACCTGGCGGCGCAGCGCCTCGGAGACCTCCGGGGCCCGCGACCGCAGGATCTCGACCTCGCGCTCGAGACCCGGGTGGTCGATCCAGTGGTAGAGGCAGCGCCGCTTCAACGCATCGTGCAGCTCGCGGGTGCGGTTGGAGGTGAGCACCACGAACGGCGGGGTGGCGGCCCGGACCGTCCCGAGCTCGGGGATCGAGACCTGGTAGGTCGAGAGCACCTCGAGCAGGAACGCCTCGAACTCGTCGTCGGCGCGGTCGACCTCGTCGACGAGCAGCACCGCCGGGCTCTCCTGGAGCGCCCGGAGCACCGGCCTGGCGAGCAGGAAGCGCGCGTCGTAGAGGCTCTTCTCGGCCTCCTCCACGTCGGCTCCACCACCGGCCGCCTCGAGCGCGCGCAGGTGCAGGATCTGGCGTGGGAAGTCCCAGTCGTAGAGCGCCTGCGTGGCATCGATGCCCTCGTAGCACTGCAGCCGGACCAGCGGCAGCCCCAGGCTCTCGGCGATCGCCTCGGCGAGCGAGGTCTTGCCGGTGCCGGGCTCACCCTCGAGCAGCAGCGGGCGCTGCATCCGCAGCGCGAGGTAGGTGACGGTCGCGAGCGCGTCGTCGCTCAGGTAGCCCGTCGCACCCAGGCGCGCGGCGACGTCGGCGGGGGACGCGAGCTCCATGGACCAAGGCTACGGGGCCGGGTGTTGGTCGGCGGTTGGTGCGCGGTCCGCTCGATGGTCGACGTCGGCCCCCGTGGCCAGGTCGCCGCACTCGACGACCTCCACCTCGTGGGTGGCGAGGTAGTCGCGGGCGCCCGTGTCGCCCGCCGCGAGGCCCAGGACGCCGGCCCAGTGGTCCCGGCCGAGCACGACCGGGTGGCCCACCCGTCCGGCGTACGCCGCTCGGCGCAGCGTGGCCGGTCCGGGCCGCGGGTCGAGCAGGCGGCGTACGACGTCGGCACCCACGTCGGGCAGGTCCACCAGGGTCACCACCACCGCCTC
>NZ_DASWVI010000166.1:0-27849 GCF_036401255.1 Nocardioides sp.
GGGCCCGGTAGACGACGTACGGGCGCCAGAGGTAGGCCAGCGGTGCCGACCACACGTGCACCAGGCGGGTGAAGGGCCACAGCGCGAGGAAGAGGAAGCCGCCCAGCGCGTGCAGCTGGTAGACCAGCGGCGCCTCGGTCATCAGCTCCGAGCGCGGCGAGAGGTAGAACACGCTGCGGAACCAGACCGCGATCGTCTCGCGGTAGTCATAGCCGGAGCCGAGCAGGTTCACCGCCACGGTCGCGGTCATGCCGAGCGCGGCCATCACCGCGAGGGCCAAGAAGAGCGCCTTGTCCATGCGCGTCGTGACCCGGAAGACCCGCGGGGTCATCCGGCGACGCACGATCAGCAGCGTGAGGCCGACGACCAGCATCAGGCCGGTCACGGTCCCGCCCCAGACCGCCGTGGTGTGGTAGACGTGCTCGGAGACGTGCAGCGCCTCGGTCACCGAGGCCGGCACGAGCAGGCCGACGACGTGGCCGCCGATCACGCCGAGCGCGCCGAGGTGGAACAGTGGCGAGGCGAGCCGCAGGATCCGCGACTCCAGCAGCTGGCTGGTGTGGGTCGTCCAGCCGAACTGGTCGTGCCGCCAGCGCCACACGTGGCCGACGGCGAAGACGGTCAGGCAGGCGTAGGGAACGACGATCCACAGCAGGGTGCTCATCGCAGGCTCTCTTCGGGTGCGTGGGTGGGGGTGCACGAGGCATCGGCGTCGTAGGCGGAGTACGGCGCGAGGCCGACGGCCTCGACCGGTGGCCCGTCGACGGCAAGGGCCGCGATCGCGGCCCGGTCGCCGTCGGTCAGCGGGGGCAGGGCCAGGGACACGGCCTCGAGGAGCGCGGCGTACGGCGAGCCCACGTCGGCCAGCGCCGCGCGGAGCAGCTCGACGCCCCGGCGGTGCTGCCGCAGCGGGGCCTCGCCCTCCCCCGGGCCGACGGTGGCCGCGAACTCCAGGACGACCGGCAGCAGGTCGGGCAGCTCGCCGGGGGCGAGCCGCAGGCCGTGTGCGCGGTAGCGGCTCTTGAGCGTGAGCAGCGCGACGCCGCGCTTGCGGGTGTCGCCGTGCAGGTAGTAGGTGAGGTAGAGCCCCGATCGGCGGCGCAGGTCGAACGTCGCCACGTAGTGCTGCTCGACCTCCTCGCGCCCGGTGGTGGCGCACCACTCGAGGAAGCCGGTGACGCGGTCGCGGACGCCGGCGTGCCCGATCTCGCGGGCCGCGGCCCCGATCGCCGGAAGCGCCTCGTGCAGCTCGTCGTCGGGGTAGGTCAGCAGCAGGCCGGCGACCTCGAACAGCCGGCGGCGGTCGTCCGCGGCGACGGTGCTCATCGGGCTCATCACGCGCCGGCCGGGTCGATGCTGAGCCCCAGGCGGCCGTCGCTGCGACGCTCGAAGAGCGACTTGCGTCCCGGGCGCACGCTCCCGGCGTCGTCCACGAGGTGGAAGCGCTCGACCGTGGCCGGCGCCGCCAAGCCGTCGGCCTGTCCGTCGCCGCCCATGCCCGGACCGCCCTCGCAGTCCAGCGAGCAGTCCGCGGTGGCCGCGGCCTGGGCCTCCAGCGCCGCGGCGTCCTTCGAGTACGCCTTGGGGATCACGTAGCGCTCGTCGTACTTGGCGATGGCGAGCAGCCGGTACATCGCCTCGATCTCGGGGCCGGTCATGCCGATCGCGTCGCAGATCTCGGCGGCCACGGTGCCGTCCAGCGTGCGGGCCCGCATGTAGGAGCGCATGCCCGCGAGCTTCATCAGCACCCCGGCGACCGCGTCGGCGTCGCCGGCGGTGAAGAGCTCGGCGAGGTACTCCACCGGGATCCGCAGGTCGCGGATCGTGTGGAACACGTCGTCGGCGTCGGCGTCGTCACGCCCCGCGGCCCCGACGGCGTCGAGCACCGGCGAGAGCGGCGGGACGTACCAGACCATCGGCAGCGTGCGGTACTCCGGGTGCAGGGGCAGTGCGATCTTGTAGTCGCTGATCAGCCGCCACACCGGGGAGGCGACGGCGGCGTCGACCCACTCCTGCGGCATGCCCGCCTCGAGCGCGGCTGCCGCGACGGCCGGGTCGCGCGGGTCGAGGAACACCTGGCGCTGGGCGTCGAGCAGGTCGTGCTCGTCCTCGACCGAGGCGGCGGCGAGGACCGCGTCCTCGTCGTACAGCACGATCCCGAGGTAGCGCAGCCGGCCCACGCAGGTCTCCGAGCAGACCGTCGGCTGGCCGGCCTCGATCCGCGGGAAGCAGAACGTGCACTTCTCGGCCTTGCCGGTGGAGTGGTTGACGTAGACCTTCTTGTAGGGGCAGGCGGTCACGCACATCCGCCAGCCGCGGCACCGGTCCTGGTCGACCAGCACGATGCCGTCCTCCTCGCGCTTGTACATCGCGCCGGAGGGGCAGGCGGACACGCACGCGGGGTTGAGGCAGTGCTCGCAGATGCGCGGCAGGTGGAACATGAACGTCTTCTCGAACTCGAACTTCACCCGGGCCGCGGCCTCGGGGTCCATCGCGACGAGGTTGGGGTCGGCGCCGGCGCGCTCGTGGGCGCCGCCGAGGCTGTCCTCCCAGTTGGCGCCCCACTCGAGTGCCATCGGCTCCCCCGTCAGCGCCGACCGGGGCTGCTTGACCGGGGTGTCGGTCAGGCCCGCGGGGGCGTTGACGAGCACGTCCTTGTCGAAGGTCGCCGGCTCGTAGTAGTCCTCGAGCGTCGGCAGGTCGGGATTGGCGAAGATCCGCGACAGCCGCTTGCCGCGACCGCCGGAGCGCAGGACCAGGCGGCCCTTGCTGTCGAGCTGCCACCCGCCCTTCCACTTCTCCTGGTCCTCGTAGTGCTTCGGGTAGCCGATGCCGGGCTTGGTCTCGACGTTGTTGAACCAGACGTACTCGGTGCCCTCCCGGTTGGTCCACGTCTGCTTGCAGGTCACCGAGCAGGTGTGGCACCCGATGCACTTGTCGAGGTTCATGACCATCGCGACCTGGGCGCGGATCCGCATGACTTAGTACTCCACTTCCTGGGCACGGCGGCGGATCAGGGTGATCTCGTCGCGCTGGCTGCCGATCGGGCCGTAGTAGTTGAAGGCGTAGGTGAGCTGGGCGTGCCCGCCGGCCAGGTGGGTCGGCTTGATCAGCAGGCGGGTCATCGAGTTGTGGTAGCCGCCGCGGCGGCCCTTCCCGCCGCCGTCCTGCTCCGACTTCGGCACGTTCACCGTGCGCTCCGGGGAGTGGTACTGGAAGACCGTGCCCTCGGGCATCCGGTGGCTGACCACCGCACGGGCGACGATGACGCCGTTGCGGTTGTGCGCCTCGATCCAGTCGTTGTCGCTGACCCCGATCTTGGCGGCGTCCTCGACGCTCATCCACACCACCGGGCCGCCGCGCGAGAGGGCGAGCATCAGCTCGTTGTCGTGGTACATCGAGTGCACCGACCACTTCGCGTGCGGCGTCAGGAACCGCACGGTCACCCCGCCGTCGACGACGTCGCCGGGCCTGCCGAAGTGGCGAGCCATGTTCAGCGGGGGCCGGAAGCCGGGCAGCTGCTCCCCGAGCTCGGTGACCCAGTCGTGCTCGATGAAGAAGTGCTGGCGACCGGTGATCGTGTGCCACGGCTTGCGACGCTCGACGTTGAGCGTGAACGGCGAGTAGCGGCGGCCGCCCTTCTCCGAGCCCGACCACTCCGGGCTCGTCAGCACCGGCTGCGGCGCGGCCTGGGTGTCGGCGTAGGTGATCTGGTGGGTCTCGTGCCCCTCGACCAGGTCGACGAACGGCTGGCCGGTCCGCTCCTCGAGCCGGGCGAAGCCCTCCCGGGCGACCCGGCCGTTGGTGGTGCCCGACAGCGCCAGGATGGCCTCGCACATGCGGTCGGCGGTGGCGATCGACGGCCGCCCGGCGTACGGCCCCTCGGTGATGACGCCGTTCTGGTGCCGCAGGTACTCCAGCTCCGGGGTCACGTCGACGGTGATGCCCTTCGTGGCGGTGCCGAGCTTGTCGAGCAGCGGCCCGACCGCGCGCATCTTCGCGCCGATCAGCGTGTAGTCGCGCTCGATCTCGATGAGCCTGGGCATCGTGACGCCGGGAACGGGCTCGGTCTCCCCCACCTTCCAGTCGCGCACCCGGCCCGACGGGCTCGCGAGCTCGTCGGGGGTGTCGTGCTGCAGCGGCGCGGCGATCACGTCGCGGCGTACGCCGAGGTGGTCGGCGGCCAGCTCGCTGACCTTGTCCGCGATCGCGAGGAACGCGTCGTAGTCGGTGTGCACGTCGCCCGGCGGCTCCACGGCCGGCGAGAACGCGTGCACGAAGGGATGCATGTCCGTGGTGGAGATGTCGTGCTTCTCGTACCAGGTGGCGGCCGGCAGGACCACGTCGGAGTGCAGACCGGTGTTGGTCATCCGGAAGTCGATCGCGGTGAGCAGGTCGAGCTTGCCGACCGGCGCCTCGTCGCGCCACACGACGTCGCGCGGGCGCTGGTCGGGCGCGCACTCCTCGGCGCTCGCGAGCGAGTCCACGCCCAGCAGGTGGCGCATGAAGTACTCGTTGCCCTTGCCGGAGCTGCCGAGCAGGTTGGCCCGCCACAGCGTCAGGCACCGCGGGAAGTTCGCCGGGTCGTCGGGGTCGTCGGCGACCGCACCCAGGCGCCCGGCCTTCAGCTCGGCCACGACATGCTCGGCGACGCTCACACCGGCGGCCGCGGCCTCGTCGGTGAGGTCGAGCGGGTTGCGGTTGAACGACGGGTGGCCCGGTGACCAACCCATCCGCTGGGCCGCGGCGACCGTGTCGGCGAACGTCATCCCCGCGAGCCGGCCCGCGCCGAGCGGCGAGGCCAGCTCGTCGACGCCCACCCGCTCGTAGCGCCACTGGTCGGTGTGGAGGTACCAGAACGGCGTGCTGGCCTGGTGCCGCATCGGTCGCTGCCAGTCGAAGGCGAACGACATCTGTTGCTGCCCGGTGACCGGGCGGGCCTTCTCCTGGCCGACGTAGTGGGCCCAGCCGCCGCCGTTCACACCCTGGCAGCCGGTGAGCGTGACCAGGGCGATGAAGGCCCGGTAGGTCATGTCGGAGTGGAACCACTGGTTGGTGCCCGCGCCCAGGGCGATCATCGAGCGCCCCTGGCTGCGCTCGGCGTTGCGGGCGAACTCGCGCGCGATCCGCGCGGTGAGCTCGGCCGGCACGCCGGTGATCCGCTCGGCCCACGCGGGGGTGTTAGGCGAGTCGGCGTCGTCGTACCCGTTCGCCCAGTCGCCGGGCAGGTCGGCGCCGTCGACGGTGCGGCGCACGCCGTACGTCGCCATCAGCAGGTCGAAGACGCTGGTCACGGTCAGGCCGGCCACGGTGGCGACCGGGACGCCGCGCCGCATGGTGGTGCCGCCCTCGGTCTCGCCGGTGTCGAAGCGCGGGAGGTCGACGGCGACGACGCCGTCGTGGTGGCCGTCCAGGCCCAGGGCCGGCACGACATCGCCGAGGTCGAGGTTCCACCGGCCGGCACCCTCGGGGCCGTAGCGGAAGCCGAGCGAGCCGTTGGGGACGACCGGCTCGCCGGTGGCGTCGTCGAGGAGCACGGTCTTGTGCTGGGCGCCGGTCTCCTGGTCACCCAGATCGGCGGCCGTCACGAACCGGTCCGGGGTCCACACGCCGTCGCCGAGGTCGCGCAGCGCGACCAGGAAGGGGAGGTCGGTGTAGGAGCGGACGTAGTCGGTGAAGTACGGCACCTGGCGGTCCCGGAAGAACTCGCTGAGGACCACGTGGCCCATCGCCATCGCGAGGGCGCCGTCGGTGCCCGGGTGCGGGGCGAGCCAGTCGTCGGCGAACTTCACGTTGTCGGCGTAGTCGGGGCTGACCGCGACCACCTTGGTGCCGCGGTAGCGCGCCTCGGCGAGGAAGTGGGCGTCCGGCGTGCGGGTCACCGGGATGTTCGACCCCCACATCACCAGGTAGGTGGAGTTCCACCAGTCGCCGGCCTCGGGCACGTCGGTCTGGTCGCCCCAGATCTGCGGCGAGGCCACCGGCAGGTCGGCGTACCAGTCGTAGAACGACAGCAGCGTGCCGCCGAGCAGCGCGTGGTAGCGGGTGCCGGCGGCGAACGACGCCATCGACATCGCCGGGATCGGCGAGAAGCCCACCACCCGATCGGGGCCGAAGGTCTTCGTCGTGTAGACGTGCGCCGCGGCCACCATGGTGGTCGCCTCGTCCCAGCTGGCCCGGACGAATCCGCCGCGGCCGCGCTGGCCCTTGTAGGCCTCGGCCTTCTCCGGGGTCTCGACGATGTCCGCCCACGCCGCCACCGGGTCGCCGAAGCGCTTGAGGTTGGCCCGGAACATCGTGATGAGCGAGCCCCGCACGTAGGGGTGCCGCACGCGCGACGGCGAGTACTCGTACCAGGAGAACGACGCCCCGCGCGGGCAGCCTCGCGGCTCGTAGTCCGGGCTGTCGGGACCGGTCGTCGGGTAGTCGACGGCCTGGTGCTCCCAGGTGATCAGGTCGTCCTTGACGAACACGTTCCACGAGCAGGAGCCGGTGCAGTTCACGCCGTGGGTGGAGCGCACGACCTTGTCGTAGCTCCAGCGGTCCCGGTAGAAGGAGTCCCAGCCGGCCTCGTCGATCTGGTGGAGCGTCCGGCCGTGGTCGCCGACCTCCTCCTTGGTGAAGAACCGCCGGGCGGCCAGGAGGGCCCCAGCCCCCGGAAGCCGGTCGTTGGTCGGGTCGGTCGGGGTGGGGCGGGCAGGCACGCGTCAGCGCTCCTTCGAGTGGTCCGGTCTCGAGGTCATCCGGACCGCGTGCGCACCGCGGCCGGTGCGCCCACCCTCGGGCACTCTGCCCCGTGCGACCCCGGGATCTCAGTCCCGAAGTCCCGGGACCAAAGACCCGGTCGGTCCTGCCGCGACCGTGGGGAGGGCCACGCACCTGACGTATGCGTCGTCGCCGCCGCGTGTTTCAGGACAGATGCGTCAGGTGCGTCGGGGTCGCGGCGGCCGTCGCCGTCGAGCAGGTCGACCTACTCGAGGAACGCCGCGGTGGTGCCGCCGAGCTCCATGGCCGGCAGGCCGAGCTTGCGGTGGTCCCAGGAGCGGACCCGCTGCGGGTCGAGGCGGACGACGACCCGGTTGTGGGCCATGAACTCCACGAATGGCTTCATCTCCTCGGAGTACGGGCCGTGGTAGCGCTCGAAGATGTTCACGCACACGTCCCACACGACCGACTCGTCCTCGATCACCTCGGCGGTGCCCTCGATCGCGACGCCGCGCAGCTGGTCGTAGGTGTGGCCGGCCTCCACGAGGAAGCTGCAGCGCGGGTCACGGCGCAGGTTGACGGTCTTCTGCGCCTTGCGCTTGGTCTCGAACCAGATGTGCTCGTCCTTGACGGCGTACCACATGCCGACCAGGTGGATCTGGCCCTGCGGGCCGAACGTGCCGAGCGTGCACGAGCGCTGCTGGTGGAGGAACTCGACCTGCTCGTCGTGGGACATCACGACCTGGGAGCGCTGGTTGGCCACGGGCGGTGAGCCTCCCTATCCCGGGTCAGCCGCCGAAGGCGTGCGTCGCGGTGACGCCGCCGTCGACCGAGATCTCGGCGCCGTTGATGTACGCCGACTCGTCGCTGGCCAAGAACACGTACAGCGGCGCGACGTCCTCGGGATGTCCCACGCGGCGCAGCGGCACCTTGGAGGCGCCGTACTCCATCGCGGCGTCGCCGCCGTGCACGCGCGTCATCGGGGTGTCGATCATGCCCGGGTGGACGGAGTTGACCCGGATGCCCTTGGGCCCGAGCTCCATCGCCGCGCACTTGGTCATGCCGCGGATCGCCCACTTGGTCGCGGCGTACGCCGTGCAGCCCGGCATGCCGGCCAGGCCCTCGACCGAGGAGGCGTTGATGATCGAGCCGCCACCGTTCTTGCGCATCGTGTAGGTCACCGCGTTCATGCCGAGGAGACAGCCGAGCTGGTTGACCCGCCACAGCAGCTCGACATCGTCGAGCGCCAGCTTCTCGATCTCGCCGAACCGCAGGATGCCGGCGTTGTTGGCCAGCACGTTGACCGGGCCGAACCGGGCGTTGGTGTCCTCGACGAGTGCCGCCCAGGACGCCTGGTCGCTCACGTCGTGGTGAGCGAAGTGGGCGGCGTCGTTCCCGAAGATCTGGCAGAGCGAGTCCGCCAGCTCCTGCCCGGCGTCCTTGGCGATGTCGGCGATGACCACGCGCGCCCCCTCGGCGACGAACGCCCGGCTGATGCCGGCGCCCTGCCCCATCGCGCCGCCGGTGACGATCGCGACCTTCCCGTCCAGTCTGGCCATGGTCTGCCCCACGATCTACACCGTCAGCTTCATGATCGAGTCGGCCGCGAAGCCGACGGCAGGGTCCCGGTCCGCGAAGTAGCCACCGAGCTGCTTGTCCAGGTCGTCGAGGGTCCACAGCGTCCCGGACTTGTCGAACCGCTGCTCGACGACCGGCGCGGCGACCAGTGCCACCATCCCGCCGTAGACCACGAACACCTGCCCCGTGATGTCGGACGCCGCCGGCGAGGCCAGGTAGGCCACGACCGGCGCGACGTGCTCGGGCGAGTAGGGGTCGACCTCGAGCCCGGAGGTGTCCGCGCCGAAGACGTCGGCGGTCATCGCGGTGCGGGCGCGGGGGCAGATCGCGTTGGCGCGTACGCCGCTGCTGGCCAGCGCCCGCGCCGTCGAGACGGTCAGCGCGGCGATGCCGGCCTTGGCGGCGCCGTAGTTGGCCTGTCCCGGAGGTCCGGAGAGGAACGCCTCGGAGGCGGTGTTGACCACGCTGGCGCCGACCGGGGCGCCGGTCTCCTTGGCCTTCGCGCGCCAGTAGGCCGCCGCGTTGCGCGAGAGCAGGAAGTGTCCGCGCAGGTGGATGCGGATGACCTGGTCCCACTCCTCGTCGGACATGTTGAACAGCATCCGGTCGCGGGTGATGCCGGCGTTGTTGACGACGATGTCGAGCCGACCGAAGCCGTCGACGGCGGCGGCGACCATCGCGTCGGCGGTGGCCCGCTCCCCCACGTCACCAGCGACCACGCTCGCCTCGCCGCCGCGGGAGCGGATCTCCTCCGCGGCCGCGTCGGCGCCCGCGGGCAGGTCGTTGAGCACGACCCGTGCGCCGGCGTCGGCGAGCGCCAGTGCCTCCGCACGGCCCAGTCCGGCGCCGGCTCCGGTGACGATGGCCACCCGGCCGTCGAGAGAGACGCTCACGCTCAGTCCTCCAGGGAGATCGCGGCGCGCGGGCAGGCGGCGACGGCGCGCTTGACGGCCTCGATGTTGTCGGGGGTGGTCTCCTCGGTCTTCAGCTGGAGGTAGTCGTCGTCGTCCAGCTCGAACACGTCGGGCGCCAGCGCCTCGCACAGGGCGTTGGACTCGCAGAGGTCGAAGTCGACCTTGATCTTCATCGCTGCACCTAGCTTCCTTCACTGGAGTGGCCCGGGAACACGTGGGCGCTGGGGTCGATCACGACCGCCGCGTTGTTGACGGCCGTGGCGGCCTCGCCGAAGCCGACGGCGATCAGCCGGACCTTGCCGGGGTACTCGGTGATGTCGCCGGCCGCGAAGACCCGCGCCAGGTTGGTGCGCATCGACGAGTCGACGACCAGGTGGCGCTTCTCGACCTCGAGGCCCCACTGCTGCAGCGGGCCGAGGTCGGCGACGAACCCGAGCGCCGCGACGATCGCCTGCGCGGGCCGCTCCGTGATCTGGCCGTCGACGGTGATCTCGACCGACTCCACGACGCCGTTGCCGCGGATCGCGGAGACCTCGGCCTTCGTGACGATCTCGACCGACGACGCCTGGACCGCCTCGACCGTGCGCTGGTGGGCGCGGAACGCGTCGCGTCGGTGCACGAGCGTGACCGACTTGGCGACCGGCTCGAGGTGCAGCGCCCAGTCGAAGGCGCTGTCGCCGCCCCCGACGATCACGACGTCCTTGCCGGCGTACGGCGCGAAGCTCGGCACGAAGAACTCCATCCCGCGGCCCAGCCAGCCCTCGCCGGCGGGCAGTGGCCGCGGGCTGAACTTGCCGATGCCCGCCGTGACCAGCACGGCCTTGGCGTGGATCTCGGTGCCGTCGTCGAGGCCGACGGTGACCGACTCGTCGTGCTCGCTCAGCGTCGTCGCCGTGCGGTCGAGGAGGTACGTCGGGTCCGCGGTGGCGGCCTGGGCCACGAGGCCCTCGACGAGGTCGCGGCCCTTGACCGACGGGAAGCCCGCCACGTCGAGGATCTGCTTCTCGGGGTACATGGCGGTGATCTGCCCGCCGAGCTCGGGCAAGGAGTCGACGACCGCGACCCGGAAGCCACGGAAGCCGGCGTAGTAGGTGGCGAAGAGGCCGGTGGGACCGGCCCCGATGACGAGGAGATCGACGTCGACGGCGTTGTCTGCAGGCACGCTGCGATCCTTCTCCTCTCGGGGGCCAGGCTCAACTATAACCTGTTCTAGTTTCGCCGGACCCTACTGCGTCTCGATGTTCGACACCAGCCACCCGTGGTCGGTGTGGACGACCGTCACGAGCGCGCGGTACTGCCGATAGTCCGTGCTCGGCTTGCCGTTCTCGCTCTTCTGGACGTACTGGTCGAGGAACAGCAGCGCCTGCACCTGGGCCGGTGAGGCCTGCACGACACCCTGGGCGATCGCCTTGACCTGCAGGCGGGTCTTGTTCGCGACGAACTTGTCGCGGATGCCGGCCGAGGTCTCGCGGTACTCCGCGGCGAATCCGTCGGTCATCTTCGCGGCCGCCTGGTCGACCTGGTCGTCGTAGTCCTCGTAGCTCGTGGAGAGGATCTGCTCGGTCGAGCGCGCCGCGGCCTCGACCGCGGCCCGGTGGGTGAGCTCGCCGGTGACCACCGGGCGCGCCGCCGACACCGTCGGCGCGGGGTCGCGGACCAGGTAGACGACCTCGCCCGCCCCGACGAGTGCCAGCCCGACCACGGCCGCGATCAGGGCGAACGTCGTACGCCGTCCCCCCAGGCCGGCGCCCGTGCGTCGCTGCTCGGGTGCGGGGGTCTCGACAGGCTCGACCACCGGAGGGGGAGGCTCGACCACCGGAGGGGGAGGCTCGACCACCGAGGGGGCCGGCTCGACGGGCGTGTTGGCGATCTTGCGCGGGCGGCCCGTGGGGGTGCGGGACCCGACGGCGGGGCGGCGGGACTTGCGCGGGTTGTCTGCCATCAGCCCACGAACTCCAGGTCGGCGGTCTTCCACGCGCCGCCGACCTTCTGGAGGTCGAGCTTGAGGCGGAAGTAGCGGGCGACCGGCTTGTTGTCGGTCGACACGTTGGCGACGGTGCCGGTCGTGGCGACGATCACCGTGGCGCTGTCGGGGTCCAGGGTGGTCACGCCGGCCCACAGCACCTGGCCGTCCATCACGGACTTGTTGCGCTCGAGGACCTCGATGACGTTCTTGGTGCGGCTGTCGTAGTCGGTGGCGAACTTGCCCGTGGCGCCGGCGGCCACCGCGTCGATGCTCTCCTGGGCCTGCCGGTAGTCGATGTTGATGAACGCCTCGACCTCCGAGCGGGCCGAGGCGAGGACGTCGCCGTACCGCTCCTGCTCCCCCGCCGCGCGATCGCGGTCGCGGTGCTCCTGGACGACGAGCACGCCGCCGAACACCACGCCGCAGGCCAGCAGCAGCGCGAGCACGTACAAGACGATGTTCAGCCCGACGCGGGTCCCCGGAACGAGCATCACCGGCCCGTCACCGGCCCCACCAGCAACCACTTCCACGCGTCGCCTCCCAGGATCGACAGGTTGCCCTGATCGACGAAGCGTACGGGGTTGCCGCTCGCATCGACCGCACCCGACACGAATCCCGTCACCGGGTCGTACGACGAGCGGTAGAGCCGCCCCGGGGACGAGCTGCCCTGCGAGCCGGGCGAGTACTTCGGGCCGCGCATGACGTACGGCGGGCCGCTGGTGCACTGCGCCGGATAGATCGGGCTGTCGGTGAGGTCACTGGGCGGGCGCCACCGGTTGCGCGGCATGTAGCCCTCGGTGCACGGCGGCACGGAGCTGTCGAGCTGGAGGTTGACGTGGCCGTAGCCGTCGCCCGGGGTGCCGGTGAACCCGGCGGAGATCGTGCGCGGGTAGGTCACCAGCAGCTGCTCGACGCCCGCGAGGTGGGAGACGACGACCTGGTTGACGCTGACCGCGTTGCCGAGCAGGACCGGCAGCGTGGGCTCGAGGTCCTTCAGGAGCGCGTCGACCTCGCGGGCGGTGCCCGGGGTGCCGCCGAGGACGTGCTCGAGGTCGTCGTCGCTGTCGGCAAGCGCGTCGGTGATCGTGCGCAGGTCGCCCGCGAGGGCCCGGATGTTCTCGCGCTCGCCCTGCTGGGTGCTCAGGACCCGCTTGCCGCGGTCGAGCAGGCGGATCGTGTCGGCCGTGTGGGCGGCGGCCTCGCGGACGAACGCGCTGCCGTTGTCGAGCAGCCGCTGGAGCGGGACGCCGGTGTCGGTGAACATCGTGCCGAGCTCGTGCACGACGCTCCGGAGGCTCTCCTTGTCGACGGAGTCGACGAACCTGTCGAGCTCGACGAGCAGGTCGCCCTCGTCGACCGGCAGCGACTGCGCGGTGCCGTGGAGCGTGTCCCCGGACTCGACGTAGGGGCCCTCGTCGTCGGGGGGCTCGAAGTCGAGGTACTGCTCCCCCACGGCCGAGAGGTTGTGGACGTACATCGGGGAGTCGGCCGGGAGCCTGGTGCCGTCCTCGATGGCGAGGTCCAGCGTGACGCCCTGCTCGGTCGCGGTCATCGCGCTGACCCGGCCGATCTTCACGCCGCGGTAGGTGACCTCGCTGCCCTCGAAGAGCCCGCCCGAGGTCGGCAGCGTCGCGTGCACGGTGAGGCCGCGGCCGAGCACCCGGTCGACCAGGCCGAGGTAGGACCCGGCCACGTAGACGATGCCGACCGCACTGAGCACCAGGAACGCCGCGATCCGGACCTTCACCCCACGGCTCATGGTGTGCCCCCGTAGAGCGCGGACGCGCTCGGTGGCGCGCTCGGATCGCCGCTGCTGAGCGCCTCGCCGAGCACCCGCGCGCCGAGCAGGCCGCCGAGGCCGCCGGACCCGCCGAGGTCGCCCAGGTCGCCCAGGTCGCCCAGGCCGCCGAGGACGTCGGGAAGCCCGGGGAGGGCCTCGATGATCGTGCAGACC
The DNA here is from genome assembly GCF_036401255.1 of Nocardioides sp. Taxonomy (GTDB): domain Bacteria; phylum Actinomycetota; class Actinomycetes; order Propionibacteriales; family Nocardioidaceae; genus Nocardioides. The sequence continues at coordinate 13,118 of NZ_DASWVI010000166.1, forward strand.
GGGTTGCCGTCGTACTTCTTCTTCTTGCAGTCCTCGACGAGGTTCTTGAGCAGGTTGAGGGACTTCAGCACCTTCTGGCACGGCTTGCTGGTCAGGTCGCCGCTGAGCAGGCACTTCTCGACCGTGGTGAGCAGCTGGCCCGGGTCGGGGATGCCGGGGATGCCGCCCCCCGGGGCGCCGGGCAGCAGGTTCTCGAGGCTGATGTCGGCGCGGATCGAGGTGTTGGCGTAGTCGCCCTTGACGATCTCGGAGGCCTCCTTGGGGAACGGGAAGCTCACCAGCAGGTTCAGTCCGGGGGCGAGGTCGTCGCCGGCCTCGTGCAGCCGCTGCAGGATCGGCTGGAGGTGGTCCAGCGAGCGCAGGATGTCCTGCTTGCTGCGCCCGATCACGCGGGTGCCGACCTCGCCGAGCCGGTTGAGCGAGGTCAGCATCGCGATCAGCTCGTCGTGCTGGGCGGCCAGCACCTCCACCGCCGGCCCGGCGACGTCGAGGGCGCCGGTGATCGTCTTCCTCTCGGCGTTGAGGGTGCTGGTGAGGTGGTCGAGGGACTCCATCGCGTGGACGATGTCGGCCTTCTGGTCGTCCAGGGTGCCGACCACCCCCTCCAGCGAGCCCAGCAGGTGGCGCAGCCGGTCGGTGCGGCCGTCCATGACCTGGTTGAGCTCGTGGGTGATGGTCCCGAGCTGGCCGACGCCGCCGCCGCTGAGCAGGAACGACAACGCGCCGAGGACCTCCTCGACCTCGGGGTTGCGGCCGGTGTCGGCGAGGCCGATCTCGTCGCCGTCGGCGAGCAGGTCCTCGGAGGCGCCGGTGGCCGGCGGCTCGAGGGCGACGTACTTCTCCCCCAGGAGGCTGACCTGCCGGATGTCGGCGATCGCGTTGTCGGGCAGCTTGACGTCGTCTCGGATCCGCAAGGTCGCCCGCGCGTGCCAGCCGACGCGTTCGACGTCGGTGACCTCGCCGACGGTCACGTCGTCGACCATCACCGGCGAGCGCGGCACCACGTTGAGGATGTCGGCGAAGTCGGCGGTCACCTCGTAGGAGTGATCGGCGTCCACCGGCGAGCCCGGCAGCGGCAGGTCGTAGGCGCCGTCGAACTTGCAGGCGCCGGCCAGCAGGGCCAGCACGAGGAGCAGTACGCCGTGACGCAACAGCCGCATCACGATCCGCCCCCCATCAGCTCGTCGAGCGAGCCGGTGCGGTCGGCGGCGTACTGCCGCTGCAGCCGGTCGGCCTCCGCGCGCTGAGCGCTCTGGGGCGACTGGGCGCGGCCGCCCGGGCCGGGCGGGATCGTGGGCAGCTGGTCCTCGATCGGCTCGAGGAGCTGCTTGAACAGCGTGCAGGCGAGGTCCTTGCTCGCTCGCGGGAGCCCGGACTGCTGCACCAGCGCGCAGAGGAACCCGTCGGCGTCCCACACGTTGCCGCTGATGCCGATCCGGGAGCCGATCGTGCCGGACTTGGAGTTGTACGCCAGGCTGAGATTGCCGATCGCGACCGGCGCGATCCGCAGCGCGGTGTCGATGCTGTCCTTCTCCGAGGCGATCGTCTTCATCACCCGGGTCAGCCGCTCGACGTCGGTGACCAGCGCCCTGCGGTTGTCGTGCACGAACGACTTCACGGTGCCGACCGAGTCGGCGACGGCGCTCAGGGCGCCCTGGATCTCGGTGCGCTCGTCGGCCAGCTGGGCGGAGACCCCGGCGAGGTCCTTGATGAACGCCCGGACGAACCTGTCGTTCTGGGCCAGCGTGGTGGTGAACTCCGCCAGCTGGCTGACGGTCTCGAACAGCGGCCCGGAGCCCTCGCCGAAGGTCTGCGCCGCGGCGGCCAGCTGGGTGAGCATCCGGTTGCCGAGCTCGCCCTTGCCGTCGAGCGCACGCGACCCGGCCCGGAGCAGGTGGTCGAGCGTGCCGTCCAAGTTGGCGCCGTTGGGGCCGAGCGCCTCGGACAGGTCGCGCAGGCTGGCGTAGATGCGGTCCAGCTCGACGGGCACCCCCGTGTCGGGCAGCGCGATCTCGGCGCCGTCGGCCATCACCCGGTCCCCCTCGGCGTAGGCGGGGGTGAGCTGGACGAACCGGTCGGCGACCAGCGTCGGCGTCACGATCACGGCCTTCGCGTCGGCCGGCACCTGGTACTTCGCGTCGTACTCCATGTCGACGCGCACCGAGTTGCCCTCCGGGGTCACCGCGGTGACCCGGCCGACGTTGACGCCGAGGATGCGCACGTCGCTGCCCTCGTAGATGCTGACCGCCCGCGGGAAGTGCGCGGCGACGGTCTTCGTCGCGGTGTCGTCGCGGATCACGATGAAGTACGTCGCCGCCAGCAGCACGACCGCCGCCGCGACCGCGAGCGCGCGCCCGTTGACCCTGCTCCACACGTCGGCCATCAGTTGCCCTCCAGCGGTCCGGGCAGGAACTCACCGGTCGGGATCGCGGCGAGGTTGGCGGCGTAGGCGTCGAACCACGGGCCGGTGCCGATGATGTTGCCGAGGATCGAGACGTAGGGGCCGAGCGCCGCGAGCGTCGCCTTCAGCTCCTTCTCCTTGCCGTTGAGCAGCGTGAGCAGATCGTCGACCTCCTGGAGCGCGGGCCCGATCTGGGCCTGGTTGTCCTCGGCGACGCCGCGCAGCTGCTCGGCGAGGCTGCGGGCGTTGACGAGCAGCAGGTGGACGGCCTGCTTGCGGCGGCGTACCTCCTTGAAGACCAGGTCGCTGTGCTTCATCAGGTCGACCAGGTCCTTGCTCCGGGCGGCGAGCACCTTGGTGACGCTCTGGGAGCTCTTCAGCAGCGCCTGGATCTGCTCGTCGCGGGAGGCGACGGTCTGGGAGAGCCGCGCGATGCCGCGGAAGCTGGACTCGATCTCGGGCGCCGCCTGGTTGGTGGTGTCGGCGACGACGTCGAGCGCCTTCCTCAGCCGCCCGGTGTCGATCCGCTCGGTGGTCGTGGTGAGGTCGCCGAACACCCCGACGATGTCGTACGCCGACTTCGTGCGCTCGACCGGGATGACCTCGTCCTCACCGAGCTGGCCCTCGCCCGCGGGCTCGAGGTCGAGGTACTTCTCGCCGAGCAGGTTGAGCACCTCGATCGAGGCCCGGCTCTCGGTGCCGAACTCGACGCCGTGGTCGACCTCGAACGTCACCAGCACCGTGTTGCTGTCCTCGAGCGCGACGTCTTGCACCCGGCCGACGCGGATGCCGCCGACCTGGACCATGTTGCCCTTGTGCAGGCCGCTGGCGTCGCTGAACTCCGCTCGGTAGGTGCCGCCCTTGAAGCCCGGGAACTGGGAGAGGTTGAACGCGGCCGCCATCACCAGCAGCATCACCACCACGGTGATCGCACCCATCCGCAGCACCCGGGCGTCGCTGTACCGGCTCGTCCCGCTCATGGCGCCGTCGCCCCGTTGCACCGCGGTGCGGTCGAGTGGAAGTTCAGGTTGTTCAGCTGCGCCATCAGCTGCTTGACCCCGGGCAGGTTGCCGAGCCCCGCGGGCAGCGTGATCCGCCCGCTGAACCCGCAGACGTAGTAGCTGTACCAGGATCCGTAGGTGCCGGTGCGGGTCTGGTCGGTCATCGACTCCGGGAGCCGGTCGAGCAGCTCGGTGAGCTGGTCGCTGTTCTTCTTCTCGTTGAGCAGCGCGGCGAGCCGGCGCAGCTTCGCGACGTCGGACTTGACCAGGGGCCGACCCTGGCGCAGCAGGTCGGCGACCACGACCGTGAGGTCGGAGATGTTCTGCAGCGAGGACCCGATGGTGCCCCGGTCGCGGGCCAGGTCGGCCATCCAGCCCTTGAGGCCGACCACCAGATCGCTGAGCTGCTGGTGGCGGCTGTCGACGGTCTGCAGCGTCTGGCCGAGGTTGTCGATGACCCGGCCGATCAGCTGGTCGCGGTCGGCGAGGGTGTTGGTGAGCGACGCGGTCTTCTCCAGCAGCCCTTGGACGGTGCCGCCCTCGCCCTGGAGCACCTGGACGAGGTTCATGCTCAAGTCGTTGACCTGCTGGGGGTTGAGCGCCTGGAAGAGCGGCTGGAACCCGTTGAACAGCGTCGTCAGGTCGAGGGCCGGCTTGGTCTGGCTGACCGGGATGGTGCCCCCCGACTCCAGCCGCTCCGCATCGGGGTCGGCGCCCTCCTCCAGCGCGAGGTAGCGGTCGCCGACCAGGTTGAGGAACCGGATCTCGGCCCGCGATGCGGTCGTGAGGGGCACGTCGGACTGCACCCGGAACGTCACCAGCGCCTCGCTGCGCTGGTAGTGCTCGACGCTCTTGACCTCTCCGACGCTCACGCCGGCGACCCGGACGTCGTCGCCCTTCTGCAGCATCGAGGCGGTCGTGAACACGGCTCGGTACGTCGTGCCCGAGCCGAACCCGACGTTGCCCATGATCGCGGCGAGGAGCCCGGTCACGAGGATCGAGACCAGCGTGAAGATGCCGAGCTTGACGCCGGCGGCGATCGTGGTGGCGTTGCGCGACATCTCAGCGCCCCCCTCTCACCGGCGAGCTCACGACGGGGCCGTAGAGCAGCGCGCCGAGCGAGCCGTAGCGGTCGGCGGACCTGCCGGTCAGCCCCGCGAGCAGGGCGTTGACGATCTGCTTCTCCCCCGCGGTGCCCGAGTAGTCCGCGCCGACCCGCCCGAGGCCCGGCAACGACAGGCCGGGCAGCGGGCTCGTGGGCGGGTGCTCGTCCATGTCGCTGCCCTGGTCGAGCGCGATCGGCGGCGCCGGCACCTTCGGGTCCGGCAGCCCGAGGCACCAGGGACCGTGGCCGACCTCGCCGTACACGGGCTTGTCGCGCTCGTCGTAGGCGCGGTACTGCGCCGTGCCGAACTCGATGTACTGCTTGACCTGGTTGCCCTCGAACGTGCGGGCCAGCCGCGGGGCGTAGCGCGCGGCGCCCTGGAGCAGGCAGGGCAGCTCGGGTGAGTAGACGGCGAGCAGGCGCAGCATCGGCTCGGTGACCTGGCCGACCCGGATCAGGCTCGCGGAGTTGTCGTGCAGCACCCTGGTCGAGGTGTCCGCCAACCCCTGGAGGTCGGCGAAGAACGTGCCGAGCTGCTCCTTGTTGTCGATGACCGTCTGGCCCGTCGTGGTCACGTCGCGCAGCACGGCGAGCAGGTCGGGGGCCGCGAGGTCGTAGGTGTCGGCGACGTCGGCGAGCTTGACGAGGTCCTCGCGCAGCGTCGGCAGGTGGTCGTCGATCCGGCCGAGGTAGTCGTCGAGCTGGTCCATGGTCCGGCCGAGCTGCTCGCCGCGCCCGCCCAGCGCCGTCGCGAGCGCGTTGAGGGTGGCGTTGAGGTCGGCGGGCCGGACCGAGCGCAGCAGCGGGAACAGGTTGGCCAGGATCCGGCTCAGCTCGACGTTGGTCTCGACCCGGTCGGCCGGGATCACGTCCCCGTCGGACAGCGGGGTCTCGGAGGGGTCGTCGGGGGTCACGAGCGAGACGAACTTCTGCCCGAACAGCGTGGTCGGGAGGATCTGCACCGACACGTTCTCGGGGATCCGCTTCGCCTCGTCGGGCTGGAGCGCGACGGTGATCACCGCCTCGTCGCCGTCCTGGGAGACCGAGCGGACCTGGCCGACGAGGGCGCCGTGCAGCCGGACGTCGCCGAACTTGGCCAGCTGCAGGCCGGCGCGGTCGGCGTGGATGCGCACGGTCGTGACCGGCTCGAACACCTTCTGGTAGATCCCGATCGACAGCGAGATCAGCAGGGCGATCACCGTCAGGAACGCGACGCCCGCGATCATCAGCCGGCGGTGCTCGCGCGGGCTGTCGTGGTAGATGTTCACCAGCATCGCGGCGGCTACCCCGTGATCCGGACGGTCGTGGTGGAGCCCCAGATCGCGAAGCTGAGGAAGAAGTCCGCCACGACGATCGTGACGATGCTGGTGCGGATCGCGCGGCCGACCGCCATGCCGACCCCGGCCGGCCCGCCGGAGGCGGTGTAGCCGTAGTAGCAGTGGATGAGGATCACGGCCGCCGCGAGGAACAGCAGCTTGAAGAACGACCAGAGCATGTCGATCGGTGGCAGGAACTGCAGGAAGTAGTGGTCGTAGGTGCCCGGCGACTGCCCGTAGATCAGCGTGGTGATCAGCCGGGGCGAGAGGTACGACGCGCTGAGGGCGACGACGTACAGCGGGATCACGGCGACGAACGCGGCGACCATCCGGGTCGTGACCAGGAAGGGCAGCGAGGGGATGCCCATCACCTCGAGGGCGTCGATCTCCTCGGAGATCCGCATCGCGCCGAGGCGCGCGGTGTAGCCGCAGCCGACGGTCGCCGCCAGCGCGATCGCCGACACGAGAGGGGCGACCTCGCGGGTGTTGAAGTAGGCGGAGATGAACGCGCTGAACTTCGCGACGCCGATCTGGCTCAGCGAGGCGTAACCCTGGATGCCGACCTCGGGGCCCGCGAAGAACGCGAGGAACGCGATCACGCCGACCGTGCCCGCGATCAGGCTCAGACCGCCGGCGCCGAAGGTGACCTCGGCGAGGGTGTTGACGATCTCGCGGGGGTAGCGCTTGACCGCGCGCGGCGTCCAGGACAGCGCCTTGACGTAGAACAGCAGCTGGTCGCCGTACTGCTCCAGGGAGTCGCGGCGCCCTCGGTAGAAGGCGCTGCCCATCGCACCGATCGTGGACACGGCGCTCACAACCCCGGCGGTGGGACGACTTGGAAGTAGATCGCCGTGATCACCGCGTTGAGGAAGAACAGCAGCATGAACGCGACGATCACCGACTCGTTGACGGCGCGGCCGACCCCGCTCGGGCCACCGCCGGCGTTGAGACCCTTGTAGGCCCCGACGATCGCGGCGAGCCACCCGAAGACGACGGCCTTGACCATCGAGATGTAGAGGTCGGGCAGGCTGGCCAGGGCCGTGAACGACGACAGGAACGCGCCAGCGGAGCCGCCCTGGACGATCACCGTGAAGAAGTAGCCGCCGCCGATGCCGGCGCCGATCACGATGCCGTTGATCATCAGTGCGACGAACATCGTGGCGACCACGCGCGGGGCGATCAGCCGCTCGAGCGGGTCGACACCGAGCACCTCCATCGCGTCGATCTCCTCGCGGATCTTGCGGGCGCCCATGTCCGAGCAGATCGCGGACCCCGCCGCGCCGGCGATGATGAGCGCCGCGGCGATCGGCGCGGCCTCGCGGACCACGGCGAGCACCGCGGTCGCGCCGGCGAACGACTGAGCGCCGAGCTGGCCGGTGAGGTTGCCGACCTGCAGCGAGATCACCGCGCCGAACGGGATCGAGACCAGGATCGTCGGCATCAGCGTCACGCTGGTGATGAACCAGGCCTGCTCGATGAACTCGCGGACCTGGAACGGCCGGGTGAAGATGCGCTTGGTGACCTCGACGACCATGACCGCGATCTCGCCGGGACCCCGGATCACAGACACGGCAGAGAACGCCACGTGCCCACCTCCCCGGAGCTGTCTAGACGGCCGCCACAGAATAGAACGTGTTCTCATTCAGGGCAACGCGCAGCGCTCCCCTGTCTCCCGATCCGTCCAACGACGCTCCTGCCCGGGGGTGACGGCGCGGGAACGTGGCCTGGACCGGTGCGCGTCGCGCCCGGCGCGTGGCGCCCCTACGCTGGGGGCCGTGGAGCAGGAGGTCTGGTCGTCGTTCACCCACGACCCACGCCACTCCGAGAACACGGGACTGCGCGCCTCCGACGCCGACCGGGACGTCGTGCGGCAGGTCCTCACGGAGGCGTACGCCGACGGGCGGCTGGACCGGGAGGAGTTCGACGCCCGCAGCACCGGGGTCGAGACCGCCCGCACGCTCGGGGACCTGCCCGCACTGCTGGAGGGATTGGTGCCGACCACGACCGGACCGCTCGTCGCGTTCGGGGACACCGGCCGGGAGCTGCTGCCCCCGGCCCGGCTCGAGGAACAGGCGGTCGCCACGTGGCGTGCGGAGCGCCGCTCCGCGGCACTCGGCTTCGTGTTCGCGTCGGTGATCTGCTGGACGATCTGGGCCGCGGTGATGTTCGGCGGCTTCCCGTGGCCGGTGTTCGTGATGCTCGCCTCCGGCATCAACGCGCTGAAGGTCGCCACCTCACGCGACGAGCTCGTCGCCAAGGAGCTGCGCCGCCTCGAGAGCCGGCAGCGCTAGGCCCTCGAGCGGGGCCCGCGTCCGGACGAGGAGTGAGGCTCGGTTACTCCTCGTCGTCCTCGTCGTCCAATAGACCCTCGCGGCGCGCCTCGGCGACGATGCGGCGCACGTTCTCCAGCGACCCGCAGCCGGCGTCGATCTGGGCGTTGCGCTCCTCGACGAACAGCCGGCCGAGCTCCTCACGGACCTGGGGCCCGACCTCCTCGCGGGCCGGGTTGAGGATCGTCAGCTCCTCCTCGGTGAGGTGGTGGTTGACCAGCCGGGCGAGCTCCTCGACCGCGTCGTCGAACGCCTGGGTGTCGGTGCCCTTCAGCTCGAGGACCGCCAGCAGCGCCTCGTTGCCCTCGGCGTGCTCCTCGACGCCGTGGTCGGCCTCGTCGTCGTCGACCGCGTTCTTGCGCTTGAGCTTGGGGTACACGTGCTTCTCCTCGGCCTCCGCGTGCGCCACGTGCAGCGCCGCGAAGGCCTGCCGGACGGCGTCGCGGTCGGTGCTGCTGTCGCGCAGGTCGCGCAGCAGCGCCTCGAAGCGACGGTGGTCGTCGAGGATCAGCTCCACGACGTCACCCTGGACCGGGCGGCCGAGATCGATGTTGGTCATGACCGGACCGTATCCGCGGGTCGCTCCGGGCAAACCGGAGCTGCGCGTGGGGTGCGTTACTGCGGCGTGAGGACGTACGCCGTGCCCGCCACGGTGCGGATCCGGTCGGTTCCGGATCCGGCCTTGCGCAGCTTGCGGTGCAGGCTCGCGACGTGGACGTCGATGAGGAAGTCGGACTCGATGAAGTCGCCACCCCAGACAGCCGCGACGAGCACCGAGCGGTCCTGGGGCTCGCCCGGCTCCCGCGCCAGGGCCGCGAGGAGGTCCACCTCGGTCGGCGTCAGCGGCACCGGCTCGCCGTCGAGCATCGCGACCTGGCGCACCGGCACCAACACCAGTCCGCCGCCGGCCTGCACCACCTCGTCGGCCTCGCTGCCGCCCCGGGTCGCCATCCGCGGCCGCCGCAGGAGCGCGGAGACGCGGGCGGAGAGCTCCTTGGGCGAGAAGGGCTTGGCGAGGTAGTCGTCGGCCCCCAGGTCGAGGGCCAGCAGCCGGTCCACCTCGTCGGTGCGGCTGGTGATCATCATGACGTAGGCGTCGCTGAACTGGCGCACCTGCCGGCACACCTCGGTGCCGAGCAGGTCGGGCAGCTGTACGTCCAGCGTCACCAGGTCGGGCTGGAGGTCGCGGACCAGCCGCACCCCGTCCTCGCCGGTCTCGGCTCCCGAGGTCTCCAGCCCCGCACCACGCAGCACGTGCTCGACGAGATCGCGCAGGTCCTCGTCGTCCTCGACCACGACCGCTCGCCGTCCCGACATCGGGCTCCCTTCCCAGCTCCGCCCCCTCCCGCGGCTCTTACCCCGACCGGGGCGCGTCCACACGCGCATCGCCGGGGCTCCGGCGGGGTAACACGCGGTCATGGGACACGACGTGGCCGATGCCGCCGAGCGGCGCCGACAGCGCGCGGTCGAGAGCCTGAGCCTCACCGGCCGCCGCGAGGAGCGCTTCGACCGGATCGCCCGCGTCGCCCGGAAGGTCTTCGACGTCGACTGGTCCTCGATCACCGTCCTCGACGGCGAGCAGGCCTGGTTCCCGGCCGCCGTCGGCTTCGAGGGCACGCGGATGGCCCGGCAGCAGACGTTCTGCGACCGCACGACCCAGGTGGGCGACGTGGTCCTGGTGCCCGACGCGACCCAGGACGAGCGGTTCCGCGACCTGCCGGCGGTCGTCGACCGGGGCATCCGCTCCTACGCCGGCGTACCGCTGCGCGACCCGGCGGACAACATCGTCGCCGTGTTCTGCATCTACGACCGGACCGTTCGCACCTTCGACGAGGAGGAGGTCCAGACGCTGGAGGACCTGGCGGCCTGGGCCCAGCAGGAGCTGGTGTCCTCCACCGAGATGCTGCGGGCTGGCCAGGTGCAGGCCTCGATGCTGCCGTCACGCCCCGTCCTCGTCGACGGCTGGGAGGTCAACGGCGCGTGCGTCCCGGCCCTGGCCGTCGGCGGCGACCACTTCGACTACGCCGTGCGCAACGGCATCGCGCACCTCGGGTTGGGCGACGTCATGGGCAAGGGCACGGGTGCGGCGCTCCTCGGTGCCGGGATCCGCGCCGCCGTGCGCGGGACCCACGACGCGGTCGTCTCCGGGGTGGACCTCGGCGTCACGGTCACCCAGGTCGCCCGGAGGATGGGTCCGGACCTGGCGCGCGCGGAGTCCTTCGTGACGCTCTTCGAGGCGGCCGTCGACCTCGACGACGGGTACCTCCGCTACGTCGACGCCGGCATGGGGCTGTGCGTGGTGGTGCGCGCCGACGGCGCGGTCGAGCAGCTCCGGAGCGACGACCTGCCGATCGGCGTGCTCCCCGACGACCACTGGAGCGAGCAGAGCACGACCCTGGCGCCCGGCGACCGCCTCCTGCTGTTCAGCGACGGCCTGCTCGACCTCATCGACGACCCGGACCACTGGTGGGAGCCCGTCGGCGCACTCGTCGCGGCCCACGACGACACCACGAGCCTGCTGGCGGCGATCGTCAGGCTCGCCCTCGACCAGGTGCAGCTCGACGACGTCACCGCCGTCGCCGTGTTCCGGAGCCCCGATGCGTGACCCGAGGCGTGACCCGAGGCGTGACCCGGCGACGGCCGGGCATGGAACCGGTCGCTGAGGGTAAGAGTCCACGGTGGACACGGGGCAGCAGGAGCGGGCCGCGGCCCGTCGGCTGCTGCTCATCCGGATCGTGGTGCTGCTGACCGCCCTCCTCGGGGTCAACTACGTCGCCTGGCGGTGGCTGTTCTCGGTCAACTGGGACGCCTGGTGGATCGCGGTCCCGCTCGTGGTCGCCGAGACCTACAGCCTCGTCGACTCGCTGCTGTTCGGCCTGGCCATGTGGCGGCTCAAGGAGCGCGGCGAGCCTCCCGCGCCCCCGCCCGGGCTGACCGTCGACGTCCTGATCGCGACGTACAACGAGCCGATCGACCTGGTCATGCGCACCGCCCGCGCCGCACTCGCGATCGACTACCCGCACCGCACCTGGGTGCTCGACGACGGCAACCGCCCCGAGATGCGTGCCGCCGCCGAGGCGGAGGGCATCGGCTGGATCACCCGGTCCGAGGACTGGGCCGGCATGCCCCGGCACGCCAAGGCCGGCAACCTCAACAACGCGCTGCTGGTCACCGAGGGCGAGTTCCTGCTGATCCTGGACGCCGACCAGGTGCCGCTGCCCTCGATCCTCGACCGCACCCTGGGCTACTTCGACGACCCGCGGATGGCGCTCGTGCAGACGCCGCAGTGGTTCGTCAACGTCCCCGACGACGACCCGCTCGGCAGCCAGGCCCCGCTGTTCTACGGTCCGATCCAGCAGGGCAAGGACGGGTGGAACGCCGCGTTCTTCTGCGGCTCCAACGCGGTCATCCGGCGCGAGGCCCTGATGCAGCTCGGGGTCTCCCGCTACGCCGACGAGGTCCAGGCCGGGGTGCAGCGCGCGCTGCGGACCGCCCGGTCGGTGCTCCGGCAGGCGCGCCGCGGCCTGGGTCCCGACGAGGACGGCGTACGCCGAGCGCTCGACTCGATCGAGCACGACATCGGCCGCGCCCGGCGCGAGCTCGCGCGCGGCGAGGCGCTGATGGACGTGACGTACCGGTTCCAGCAGCGGGTCGCCGAGATCCGGCGCCGGCTGGTCGAGGCCGACCTCACCGCCGTGCAGAGCGACCTGGCGGCGATCGCCGAGCTCGAGCGCAGCACCGACGAGGCCGACGACGGCCTGGCCGGGGTCGACCTCAGCGCGCTCGACCAGCTCTCCGCCCGGGACTGGTCGCCGCTGGGTGCGGTCGAGACCGTGCAGGCGCTCGTCGACGCCGTGGACGTCGACCTGGGCTCGGAGGCCCAGCCGATCATGCCGATGGCGACGATCTCGGTGACCGAGGACATGGCCACCTGCATGCGACTGCACGGGCTCGGCTGGCGCACGGCGTACCACGACGAGGTGCTGGCCCACGGCCTCGCGCCCGAGGACCTGGCCACGATGCTCACCCAGCGGCTGCGGTGGGCGCAGGGCACGGTCCAGGTGATGTTCCGGGAGAACCCGCTGCTGCAGCGGCGGCTGCGGTGGGGGCAGCGGCTCATGTACTTCGCGACCATGTGGAGCTACCTGTCCGGGTTCGCCGCGCTGGTCTACCTGGCGGCACCGATCGTCTACCTGACGATCGGGGTGCTGCCGGTTCAGGCGCTCAGCACCGAGTTCTTCGTCCGGCTGGTGCCGTTCCTGGTCGTCAACCAGCTGCTGTTCTTCGTGGTCGCCGCAGGCCGGCCGACCTGGCGCGGCCAGCAGTACTCGCTCGCGCTGTTCCCGGTCTGGATCAAGTCGTTCACCTCGGCGTTCGGGAACGTCTTCTTGGGCCGCTCCCTGGACTTCGCCGTCACCCCGAAGACCCGCCAGGAGTCCGACGGACCCGCGTGGCACCTGGTGCGGCCCCAGCTGTGGGCGATCGCGGCGCTCGTCGCGGCCGCCCTGGTCGGCGTGGTCCGCATCGGCACCGGCCAGGCCCACCCGGCCGGCACGATCTTCAACCTGCTGTGGGTCGGCTTCGACCTCGCGATCTTCTCCGTGATCCTCAAGGCGGCCCGCTACCGCGGGTTCGACCCCACGGCCACCCCCGCACCCATCCCCGACCGAGCGCGCAGAGGAGCAGCATGATCGAGTTCGCTGTCGACACCACCCCCGAAGGAGTGGGCGTGGTGACCCCCAAGGGCCGGCTCAACATGTCCTCCGCCCGCGGGCTCAAGGACATCCTGGACGGTCTGGTCGCCGAGGGGACCTCGCGCATCGTCGTCGATCTGGGCGAGACGACGTTCCTGGACTCCTCCGGCCTCGGGGCGCTCATCGCCGGCCTCAAGTCGGCCCGGCAGGCCGGCGGCGACCTGCGGGTGGCCCGGCCGACCGAGGCCGTGACCACGGTGTTCAAGCTGACCAACCTCGATCGCGTGCTGCGGCCGCGCGACAGCGTCGAGGGGGCCTTCGATGCCTGATCCGACGCCCCGCGAACCCTCCGACGACGAGGGCCGCGTCGAGCTCTCCGCGCCCGCGACCCCCGAGATGATGCAGATGGTCCACGCGGTGCTCGAGCAGCTCTGGAGCAACCACGAGGACGTCGCGATGGCCGATCGGATCCGGTTCGAGACCGCGGTGATCGAGATCCTCGGCAACATCGTCGAGCACGCCTACCGCCTCGAGCCAGGTGAGTCCGAGCGCCGCTTCGACGTCTCGCTGAGCGCCACGGAGGCGGCCCTGGTCGCCTCCTTCGGCGACGACGGGATGCCGGTGTCGATCGACCTCAGCGACGTGACGATGCCCGACGAGGACGCGGAGTCGGGGCGCGGCCTGGCGCTGGCCATGGCCGCGGTCGACGAGCTGTCCTACGACCGGGCCTCGGGCCGGAACCATTGGCGCCTCACGTGCGTCCGGCAGCCCGGCTGATCGTCCTCGGCCTGCTCCTCGCGCTGGCCGCGGCGGGGCCGCCCGCGGCCGCGGAGGACGCCGGACCGGCGAGCGGCGGCTGTGACCGCGCGTGGTTCGGGCCGGCCCTCGACATCGAGACCGACACCCCGTCGGCGTACGCCGGGCGGCTCGGGGCGACCCCGTCGCTCTACACGTTCCCCGTCGACTACCCGCTGACCGCGGAGGGCGTCGCCCAGCTGCGCGTGTTCGCCGCGGACGCCGCGACCCAGGGGGCCGTGCTGGTCGTGCAGGTCGAGCCGACGGTCCCGCTCGGCCGCCTCACCGTCGACGACGCGGACGAGCTGGCGGCGGTGCTCGCGGACCTGCACGACCGTCTCGACACGCAGGTCCTGGTGCGGTTCGCCCCGGAGATGAACGGGTCCTGGCGCACCTGGGGCCAGCAGCCGGACTCCTTCCGGAGCGCGTTCCGACGGGTCGCGCGGGTTGTGCACGCCTCGGCGACGCCGGCGGCCATGGTGTGGTCTCCGGTCTACGGCTCGGGCTACCCGTTCGGGCGCGCGCAGGGGACCGACAGCGAGATCGATCTCTCACGGTCGCGGGAGACCGCGCCGCTCGACACCGACGGCGACGGCCGGCTCGGCCCGGGCGACGACCCGTACGGCCCCTACTACCCCGGCGACGACGCCGTGGACTGGGTCGGGCTGTTCCTCTACCGCTTCGGGCAGTCCCAGGGGGTGCGTCGCAACCTGCTCCCGCCGCCGGACGAGGTCGCCCGACGGCTCGCCGACCGGTGGGGCTACCCCGGCGCGGGACCGGGCGCGTTCTACGACCGGTTCGCCGAGGGGCACGCCAAGCCGCTGCTGCTCGAGACCGCCGCGCTCTACAACCCGGCCGTCGGCGGCGCCCGGGAGCTCGCGCTCAAGCAGCGGTGGTGGACCGAGGTGCTCGACGCACTGCCGGGCCACCCGTGGATCTGCGCGATCTCGTGGCTCGAGCTCGACCGCCTGGAGCCGGAGGTGGCCGACCAGCCGGTGGCCTGGCAGGCCGCGCGCACGCCGGCGCTCGCGGCCGCCCTGCTCGCCGACCTGAGGTCGGGCCGGGTCGCCCTGGGGCCGGTCACCGCGGT
>NZ_DASWVI010000167.1:0-1589 GCF_036401255.1 Nocardioides sp.
GACGCTGCCGCCGCCGAGCGTGGCGGTGGTGAGGGTCGCGACGGCGAGCGCCGCCAGTGCTGCAGCGGCGATCCGCCGACGAGGTCCCATGATCGGCAACTATGCCGCTCCGCGGACCCGCCCGTGGGGGAAACGGGCCGGGCCGGACCCGCGTGTGACCGGGACGTCACCTCGAGGCGGCCTCGCGGCCCATCCCACCCTGCGGCGCCGGTTCGGCCCCACCCGCCGAGAGACCTAGGCTGGTGCGTCGTGAAGGTGCTGCTGCTCGAGAACATCCACCCGGCCGCCGTCGAGACGCTCGAGGGCCACGGCTACGAGGTCGAGCTGCGCTCGGGGTCCTTGCCCGAGAAGGAGCTGCTCGAGGTGCTCCCCGGGGTGTCGATGCTCGGCATCCGCTCCAACACCCACCTCACGGCACCCGTGCTCGAGGCGGCGACCGACCTGCAGGCGGTCGGCTGCTTCTGCATCGGCACCAACCAGGTCGACCTCGCCGCAGCCAGCCGGCGCGGCGTGGCCGTGTTCAACGCGCCGTACTCCAACACCCGCAGCGTCGTCGAGCTGGTGATCGCCGAGATCATCGCCCTCGGGCGCCGGCTCACCGAGAAGACCCAGCGGATGCACGAGGGCGTCTGGGACAAGTCCGCGAAGGGCAGCCACGAGGTGCGCGGCCGGACCCTGGGCATCGTCGGCTACGGCAACATCGGCACCCAGCTCGGCAACGTCGCCGAGGCGCTCGGCCTGCGGGTGATCTTCTTCGACACCGCCGACCGGCTCGCCCACGGCAACGCCCAGCGCAAGCGCAGCCTCGACGAGCTGCTCGCCGAGGCCGACGTCGTCAGCCTCCACGTCGACGGGCGCCCCGGCAACGCGGGGCTGTTCGGAGCGGAGGAGTTCGCGAAGATGAAGCCGCGCAGCCTGTTCATCAACGCCTCGCGCGGCATGGTCGTCGACGACGTGGCGCTGCGCGAGCACATCCTCTCGGGCCACATCGCCGGCGCGGCGATCGACGTGTTCCCCATCGAGCCGAAGGCCCAGGGCGACCCGTTCGAGTCGGTGCTGCGCGGCCTCGACAACGTCATCCTCACCCCGCACGTCGGCGGCTCCACCCAGGAGGCGCAGGAGGAGATCGGCTACTTCGTCGCCGCCAAGCTCGCCGGGTTCGCCCGCCAGGGCCGCACCGAGCTCTCGGTGAACCTGCCGACCGTGCAGGCCCCCGAGCTCGTCGACGGCCACCGGATCGGCTTCCTGCACGACAACGTGCCCGGCGTGCTCGCGAGCGTCAACGACCTGCTCGCCGACGCCAACGCGAACGTCACGGGGCAGTACCTCTCCACCCGCGGCCAGCAGGGCTACGTCATCACCGACACCTGCGACCCGCTGCCGCAGGACGCCCTCGCCAAGCTCGCCGAGGCCGACCACTCGGTCTGGTTGCGCACCTGGGACGCGTGAGCTGCCTTGGACCCCCGAGCTTGCTCGGGGGTCGAAGACGCAGCAGCCAGGTCGAGTAGCCGCGCGAGCGAGGAACGAGCTCGCGACCGGCGTATCGAGACCTCAGTCGGGTCGCGACACGCCGGCGGGTTTCACCGGCC
>NZ_DASWVI010000168.1:0-7245 GCF_036401255.1 Nocardioides sp.
CCGACGCCGCACTTCGACGCCGACCGGGCGCTCGCGACCGTGCGCGCGCTCGCGACGGGCATCGGGCCCCGCCTGGCCACCGGCCCCGCGTTCCGCGACGCCATCGGGCTGCTCCGGCCAGACCTGGCGACGAGCGGGTACGCCGTGACGCAGCAGTGGTTCCACGTCCCGGCGGGTGACTCGTGGGGCGTGCCGGTCGAGGCCGGCCGGTCCGCCAACGTCGTCGCCACACCGCCGTCCTTCGATCCCGCCCTGCCGTACGCGATCGTCGGTGCCCACCTCGACACGGTCGCGGTCGCGCCGGGCGCGGAGGACAACGCCTCCGGCGTGGCTGTGGTGATGGAGCTCGCGCGGACGCTCGACGGCGGCGGCCTCCCGGTCGTGCTGGTGCTCTTCGGTGGTGAGGAGCCGCGCGGACCCGGCGACCTGCACCACTTCGGCTCGAAGCACTACGTCGAGCAGATGACGCGCGAGGAGCGGCGCAACCTGGTGGCGATGGTCTCCCTCGACCGCGTCGGCGTGGGCCCAACGGTCCCGCTGTACGCGATCGACGGCGGCCCGACCGACGTACGCGACCAGCTCGAGCGCGCCGGCGATCAGGCCGGCGTCCCCACCGTCGTGGGGATCAACTCCGGCAGCGACCACGAGTCGTTCGCCGACGCGGGGCTGCCGGCCGCACGGCTCGGCGGCACGTCGTACGCCGCCTACCATTCCGCGGACGACCGCCCCGGCGTCGTCGACCGGGCGCAGCTGGCCCGGGTGGGACGGCTGCTCACCACGTGGATCACCGGGCGGCCGCCAGGTCGCTGAACTCCCAGAACGGGTTGAGGATGCTCGCCGCCTCCGCGTACGGCACGACCTGCGGAGCGAAGCCCGCATCGAGCCGGTAGGGCACGAAGTCGGCCGCCACCAGCCGGTCGCCCCAGAACGTCGCCTCCAGGAGCAAGCCCTCCATGGTGTCGGCCCGGAAGTCCATGTCGAAGACGAAGTTGCCCAGCGACTGCACCACGAGGGAGTCGCCCACCATCGACGCTCCCTGCACCACGTGCGGGTGCCCGCCCACGACCAGGTCGGCACCGGCCTCGACCAGCCGCCGCGCGACCTCGTCCTGCACGGGCCGCGGCCGGTGGACGTACTGCTCGCCCCAGTGCGGCATCACGGTGACGACATCGAAGCGCCGGGACATCCGGCGTACGTCGTGGAGCACGCGGCCCAGCTCCGTCTCGTCCAACGGTCCGGTCCGCGGCGGCATGCCGACCGCGAACGCGCCGGGTCGGTGGTCGGCGGCCGCGGGGGTCTCGCCGATCGCGTTGAAGCCGGTGAACGCGAAGCTGATCCCGTGCCGCTCGACGATGACCGGCTCGCGCGCCGCCGCCAGGTCACGTCCGGCGCCGAACGTGGCGAACCCGCCCGCGCGCAGCAGGTCGACCGTCCGCACCAGGGACTCCTCGCCGAAGTCACCCAGGTGGTTGTTGGCCAGCCCGAGCACGTCGAACCCGGCCTCGCGCAGGTCGGCGCGGACGGCCGGCGGGGCGTAGAACGAGTCGTCGCCCTGGGTGGGCGGGCCGAGCCGCGCCATCGTGCTCTCGAGGTTGCCGACCGTGAGGTCGGCGGCGGCCAGGCGCCCGGCCATCGGCTGCAGCACGGGACGTCCGGTCACCCGCCGCCCGAGCATCACGTCGCCCACGACCGCAAGCGTGGTCACCGGCGGGTGCGCGGGTCCGGTCACCTGGATCGGGTAGGCGTCGGGATCGCGCAGCGGGTCGACGCCGCCGACCTCGATCGCGCGGACCCCCGGCCGCATCGCATCGGCGACCACGATCGCGATCGTGTCCATCGGCAGGTGGTCGAGCCGGTCCGTCCGGTCGACCAGACGCAGCGGACCGGGAGGCTGGCCGAGCCCTTCCCAGTCGTCGACGCGTCCGTCGATCACCCAGCGGGCGACGGCCTCCGGCACCCGGATCGGCGGGCGGCGGGCGTTGACCGCGAGCACCAGGGGCCGGGTCGTCGGCTCGGCCGGGGCGGTCGTCTCCGCCGGCGGCGGGTTGGAGGCGGAGGGCAGCGGCGGGTCCGGTCGCGCCGCCGGGTCCGACGTACAGGCACCGAGCAGCGCGGCCGCCGCGAGGGCTGCCACCCACCTCATGCGACAGCAGTGTGACGCAGCCACCTCTTGCAACTCGTTGCATAGGTAGGCCAGGATCTGGCCCATGGCCCTCGAGCACGCCCTCCTCGTCGCGCTCCGCGAGCAGCCCGCCTCCGGGCTCGACCTCGCCAGGCGCTTCGACCGCTCGATCGGGTTCTTCTGGCACGCCACCCACCAGCAGATCTACCGGGTGCTGGCGCGGATGGACGCCGACGGCTGGGTCCGGGTGACGACCGTCGAGCAGACGGGTCGCCCCGACAAGAAGGTGTACGACGTGACGCCGGCCGGGGCCGAGGTGCTCCGCGCGTGGCTGGCCGCGCCCACCGAGGTCGAGCCGCTGCGCAGCGAGCTCGCGGTCAAGCTGCGCGGCGCCTCCTTCGGCGACCGGGCGGCTGTCCTCGAGGTGGTGCGCGGCAACCTCGCCGACCACCACCTCCGCCTGGAGCACTACCGCGGCCTGATGGCCCGCGACTATCCCCGACCCGGCGAGCTCACCGGCATCGAGCTCGACCAGTACCTCGTGCTGCGCGGCGGCATCCTCGCCGAGGAGATGTGGATCGCGTGGCTCACCGAATACCTGGAGGCACACGCGTGACCACGCACACCGGCTACCCCCACCTGCTCGCCCCGATCACGCTGGGCTCCGTGACCCTGCGCAACCGCGTGGTGATGGGCTCGATGCACACCGGGCTCGAGGACCGCGTCCGCGACCTGCCCGCGCTGGCGGCGTACCTCGCCGAGCGCGCCCGCGGCGGCGTCGGCCTGATCGTCACCGGCGGCTACGCCCCCAACCGTCGCGGCTGGCTCAAGCCGTTCGCCGCGGAGATGACCACGCGGCTGCAGGCGATGCGGCACCGCGACCTCACCGGCGCCGTGCACGACGAGGGCGGCGCGATCGCGCTGCAGGTGCTGCACGCCGGGCGCTACGGCTACCACCCGTTCAGCGTCTCGGCGTCCAACCGGAAGTCGCCGATCACGCCGTTCCGCCCGCGCGCGCTCTCCGCGAAGGCCGTCGACCGGACCGCCACGGACTTCGCGAACTCCGTCGCGCTCGCCCGCAAGGCGGGCTACGACGCGGTCGAGATCATGGGGTCGGAGGGCTACCTCATCAACCAGTTCCTCGCCGCGCGCACCAACGACCGCACGGACGCCTGGGGTGGCACCGCCGCCAAGCGGATGCGCTTCCCCCTGGAGGTCGTACGCCGCTCCCGCGAGCTGGTCGGCGACGACTTCCCGATCGTCTACCGCATCTCGCTGCTCGACCTGGTCGAGGGCGGCCAGACCTGGGACGAGGTCGCCGAGTTGGCCCACGGCCTGGAGGAGGCCGGCGTCACCGTGCTCAACACCGGCATCGGCTGGCACGAGGCGCGGGTGCCGACGATCATCACCCAGGTCCCGCGCGGCGCCTGGCGCTCAGCCACGGCCCGGCTCAAGGCCGAGGTGTCCGTGCCGGTCTGCGCGTCCAACCGGATCAACACCCCCGAGCTGGCCGAGGAGCTCCTCGCCCACGGTGAGGCCGACCTCGTGTCGATGGCCCGGCCACTGCTGGCCGACCCGGACTTCGTCGCCAAGGCCGCGGCCGGCCGCGCCGACGAGATCAACACCTGCATCGCCTGCAACCAGGCCTGCCTGGACCACGTGTTCGCCAACCAGAAGGCGTCCTGCCTGGTCAACCCGCGCGCCTGCCGGGAGACCACGCTGGTGCTCTCCCCCACCCGCACCACGAGGACGGTCGCCGTCGTGGGCGCCGGCCCGGCGGGGCTCGCGGCGGCGGTCTCGGCGGCCGAGCGCGGCCTCGACGTCACGCTCTTCGAGCGGTCGGCCGAGATCGGCGGGCAGTTCCGCCTGGCCATGCAGGTGCCCGGCAAGGAGGAGTTCGCCGAGACGCTGCGCTACTACGCCCGCCGCCTCGAGGTGCTCGGCGCCGACGTCCGGCTGTCGACGACGCCGTCGGTGGCCGACCTGGCGGCGTACGACGAGGTCGTGGTCGCCACCGGCGTCACGCCGCGGGTGCCCGAGCTCGACGGCGTCGACCACCCCACGGTCGTGTCGTATTCCGACGTGCTCAGCGGCGCGGTCGTGCCCGGCCGCCGGGTCGCGGTGATCGGAGCCGGCGGCATCGGCGTCGACGTCAGCCACTTCCTCACCCACGACCCCGCCGACACCGAGGAGGACTGGATGGCCCACTGGGGCGTCGGCGACCCGACGCTGCACCCGGGCGGGCTCACCGAGCGCAAGCCGCGCACCCCGGTGCGCGAGGTGACGCTGCTGCAGCGCAAGACCACCCCGATCGGCATCGGCCTGGGCAAGACCTCCGGCTGGGCGCACCGCGCGGTGCTGAAGCAGTCGGGGGTCGTGCAGGTCAGCGGCGCGACGTACGGCCGCGTCGACGACGCGGGGCTGCACGTGAGCGTCGACGGCGAGGAGCGGGTGCTCGAGGTCGACCACGTCGTGCTGTGCGCGGGGCAGGAGTCCGTGCGTGGGCTCTACGACGAGCTGGTGGCGACCCGCCCCGACGGCGTGCACCTGGTCGGCGGCGCGGACGTCGCCGCGGAGCTCGACGCCAAGCGCGCCATCGAGCAGGGCACCCGGGTGGCCGCTGCGCTGTAGCGGGTTGAATGGCGGCGTGACCAGCAACGGGATCCGCGACCTCACCGACGAGCAGGCCCGCGCGGCGCTCCCCCTCAAGTGGGGCGCGGTCGAGGAGGGCGTGCTCCCGGCGTGGGTCGCGGAGATGGACTACCACCCGGCCGAGCCGATCGAGGAGGCGTTGGTCGCCGCCGTGCGCCGCGGCTCGCTGGGCTACGCCCCGTTCGGCAGCGGCGGCCTGGGCGAGGCGTTCGCGGGCTTCGCGGAGCGGCACTGGGGCTGGACGGTCCCGCCGGAGGCGGTGCTGCCGACCAGCGGCGTGATGACCGGCGTACGACTGGCGCTGGAGGCGCTGTGCCCGCCCGGGCCGGTGGTCGTGCCGCTGCCGTGCTACCCACCGTTCCGCGACGCGGTCGCGGTGACCGGGCGCGAGCTGGTGCCGGTCACCCTCGACCCGGATGCCGACGAGGCCACCCTCGACCTCGACGCGATCGAGGCGGCGTTCGCCGCCGGGGCGCGCACGTTCCTGCTCTGCAGCCCGCACAACCCGCTCGGCCGGGTCTGGACCCGCGACGAGCTGACCGCGCTGGCCGAGCTCGCGGGGCGGTACGACGCGCGGGTGGTCGCCGACGAGATCCACGCCCCGCTGGTGCTGCCGGGCGCGACGTTCACGCCGTACCTCACCGTCGACGAGCGCGCGATCGTGGTCACCAGCGCGTCGAAGTCGTTCAACATCCCGGCCGTGCACGGCGCGCAGCTGGTGCTGCTCGACCCGGCCGACCGCGAGGCGTTCGCGCGGCTGCCGATCCCCGCCCAGCACGACTGGTCCAGCCTCGGCATCGTCGCCGGGGTCGCCGCGTGGCGCGACTGCGACGACTGGCACGCCGCGCTCCTCGGGCGGCTGGCCGCGCAGCGCGACCTGCTCGCCGACCTGCTCGCCGAGCACCTGCCCCGCGCGCGGATGCGGCCGCTGGAGGCGACGTACCTCGCCTGGCTCGACCTGCGGGCTTACGCCGCCGACCCGGCCGCGGTCGCGCTCGCCCACGGGGTGCGGCTGGCGCCGGGCGCCGACTACCAGCCCGGGCTGGACGGACACGTCCGGCTCAACCTCGCCACCAGCCCGGAGAGACTGAGGCGCATCGTTCATCGCGTGGCCACCGCGCTGACATCGGAGGCCTCTTCACTGGAGGAGTGAGGGTCACCGTCATCGGGTGCGGCTACCTCGGCGCCACCCACGCCGCCTGCATGGCCGAGCTCGGCTACGAGGTGCTCGGCGTCGAGATCGACGACGTCAAGCGGCACTCGTTGGCCTCGGGCAAGGTCCCGTTCTACGAGCCGGAGCTCGAGGACCTGCTCTCGAAGCACGCCGCCAGCGGCCGGCTGCGGTTCACCGACTCCTTCGAGGAGGCCGGCGCGTTCGGCTCGATCCACTTCGTGTGCGTCGGCACCCCCCAGCGCGGCGACTCGCTCGGCGCCGACGTGCGGCACGTCGACGCGGCGGTCGAGTCGCTGGCGCCGTACCTCCTCGACGGAGCGCTGGTGGTCGGCAAGTCCACCGTCCCGGTCGGCACCGCCGAGCGGCTCGCGGCCCGGCTCGCCGAGCTGACGCCCGCGGCCGACGCGCGGCTGGCGTGGAACCCCGAGTTCCTGCGCGAGGGGTACGCCGTGCGGGACACCCTCGAGCCCGATCGTCTGGTGTTCGGGGTGTCGGCCGAGCGCGAGGAGCGGCTGCTGCGGGAGTTCTACGCGCCCGTGATCGCGACCGGGACGCCCGTGGTGGTCACCGACTTCGCGACCGCCGAGCTGGTCAAGGTCTCCGCCAACGCGTTCCTCGCCACGAAGATCTCGTTCATCAACGCGGTCGCCGAGGTGTGCGAGGCGGCGGGCGGCGACGTCGTCGACCTCGCGGACGCGATCGGCCACGACGCCCGGATCGGCCGCCGGTTCCTCAACGCCGGCGTGGGGTTCGGCGGCGGCTGCCTGCCCAAGGACATCCGGGCGTTCCTGCACCGCGCCGGCGAGCTCGGCGTCGAGGACACCATGTCGTTCCTGCGCCAGGTCGACGACATCAACCTGCGCCAGCGCACCCGGGTCGTGCAGATCGCGACCGCGACGCTCGGCGGCAACGTCGCGCGGGCGCGGATCGGGGTGTGGGGCGCGGCGTTCAAGCCGCACAGCGACGACGTCCGCGACTCCCCCGCGCTCTCGATCGCCGGCCAGCTCCACCTGCGCGGCGCCCTGGTCTCGGTGTTCGACCCGCAGGCCAACGAGACCGCGCGGGCGACGTTCCCGACGCTGGACTACGCCGAGACCGCCTGGGCCGCGGCCCGCGACGCCGACCTGCTGCTGCACCTCACCGAGTGGCCGGAGTTCCGCGCGATCGACCCGGCCGAGCTGGGATCCGTCGTACGCCGCCGCCAGGTCGTCGACGGCCGCTACGTGCTCGACCTGCCGGCCTGGCGGGCCGCCGGCTGGACCGCCCGGGGGCTCGGCCGCCGCTGAGCCGAGTCGGC
>NZ_DASWVI010000169.1:0-6244 GCF_036401255.1 Nocardioides sp.
CGACGACGAGCGCGGCCGCGTGCTGGCCGACCACGTGGCCGCCGCGGGCGTGGAGCTCGCGGGCGATCCGCAGGTGCTGACCCGCACTGCCACCGCGGCCGCGACGATCGGCGCCGACGGGGCCGCGACCTACGAGTTCGACCTCGAGTGGCGGGTCCCCGAGGTCGACGCCGAGCCGGCCCCGCTCGTCGTGCACACCTGCTCACTCGGGGCCGTGCTCGAGCCGGGCGCCGACGACGTGCTGGCGCTGGTCGATCGACTCCGGGCGGAGGCCACGATCAGCTACGACGTCAACGCGCGCCCGGCGATCACCGGCACCGGCCCCGAGGTCGTCGCCCTGGTGGAGCGGCTGGCGGCGCTGTGCGACGTCGTGAAGGCCTCTGACGAGGACCTGGCCGCGCTCTATCCCGGCCTTTCGCTGGAGGCCGCCGCGCGGTCGCTCCTGCAGCTCGGTCCCGCGGCGATCGTCGTGACCCGCGGGGGCGACGGGGCGACGTGGGTGCACCGGGCGGGCGTGGTCGAGGTGGCCTCGCTGCCGGTCACCGTGGCCGACACGATCGGCGCCGGGGACACCTTCGGGGCGGCCGTCATCGACGCGCTCTGGGAGCGCGACCTGCTGGGCGCCGCGCGCCGAGAGCAGCTGCGCGACCTCGCGCCGGAGGTCGTCGCCGAGGTGCTCGCGCACGCCGCCAAGGCGGCCGCGGTGACGGTGTCCCGGCCGGGCGCGGACCCGCCGTACCGCCATGAGCTGGACTGAATCGGGCACCCGGGGGATATATTCCACCGCAATCGATCGGGGGCGATCACTCCTCCTGCAGATTGCGAGTCTCGGATGAACAACCGTCGTACGACCCAGCGCGCACTCCTGGCCGGCGCCCTGTCCGCCGCCCTCGGCGGCGTCGCGCTCTGCGCTCCCGCCACGGCCACCAAGCCCGGCAGCGGCAGCGACCAGGGCACCGGCAGCGTCTTCATGGTCAACCCCGTGCAGTCCTCCGGCGACCAGGGCCTCACCGACCAGAAGGACTCGGCCACGGCGGTGCCGGCCACGGCCTACGCCTCCGTGCCGCTGCGCAACCTCGACGGCTCGGGCTACCTGCGCGGGACGTGGGTCAACGTCCGGTCGACGACCGGAGCCCCGGCGTACAGCCCGGCGAACACGTTCGACTACCTGCGCGACGACGACAGGTTCGAGCAGGTGATGGCCTACTTCTGGGTCAACCAGGCGCAGGAGTACCTCCAGTCGCTCGGCTTCGGCAGCACCCTGCCCGCGGTGAACGCCGAGAGCCAGGACGTGCGCATCGACCAGTACGGCCAGGACAACAGCTACTCCTGGGACAAGCACGACTACATCCGGCTCGGCAAGGGCGGCGTCGACGACGCCGAGGACGCCGAGGTGATCGTCCACGAGTACGGCCACGCGGTCCACGACGCCCAGGTGGCGGGCTTCGGGGCCAGCCTCGACGCCGGCTCGATCGGCGAGGCGTTCGGCGACTACCTGGCCGTCACGGTCGGGCTCGACGCCGCGCGGCAGTACGGGTGGCCGGTCAACGCGCCGGCGCCGTGCGTGATGGACTGGGACGCCACCTCCTACACCTCGACCGTCCCGCACTGCCTGCGCCGTCTCGACACCGACCTGGTGCTCGAGGACCGCCGGGGCGAGGTCCACTACGACGGCATGATCTGGAGCGCGGCACTCTGGGACATCCGCCAGCGTTGGGAGGCGCTCGGCCTCAGCTCGGGAGACTGGGACCGGACCTTGGTGCTGAGCCAGTTCGACTACGCGCCGGACACGGACTTCGCGGCCGCCGCGCAGGCGACGTACCGCACCGCGCTCGCCACCCAGGGCACGCAGGCCGCGGACGCCGTGCGGGCGGGATTCGCCGCCCGGCACATCGTCTTCTAGGCACCGGCTCCTAGGTGGGCTCCGGCGCCAGGAACGCGTGCACGAGCGGGACGACGGAGGCTCCCTCGCCGCTGGCGGAGGCGACCCGCTTCATCGAGCCCGACCGCACGTCCCCGGCGCAGAACACGCCGGGAACGGTCGTGGTGAGCTCCGCCGGTGGGAGGCCGTCACGCCAGTGCTCGCGCGGCACGTCGCGACCGGTGAGCACGAAGCCGTGGTCGTCGCGCGCGATCGCCGGCGGCAGCCAGTCGCAGTGCGGCTCGGCGCCGAGCAGCAGGAACAGGCCGGACGCCGGCACCCGCTCACGCTCGCCGGTGCGGACGTCCTCGAGGCAGAGCCACTCGAGTCGGCCGTCGCCGCCGCCGTCGACCACCGTGGTGCAGGTGCGCACCGACACCCGGGGGTTGTACTCGATCTCGTTGATCAGGTACGACGACATCGTCTCGGCCAGCGCGGGCCGGCGCACCAGGATCGTGACGGAGCGGGCGAACCTCGCCAGGTGCATCGCGGCCTGTCCGGCGGAGTTGCCGCCGCCGACCACGAACACGTCCTGACCCTCCATCTCGCGGGCCGCGGTCATCGCAGCGCCGTAGTAGACGCCGGTGCCGACCAGCTCCTCGAGCGGGTCGACGCGCAGCTTGCGGTAGGCGACGCCGCTGGCGATGACGACCGCCCGTGCCCGGACCTCGCCGCTGTCGGTGCACAGCACGTGCGGGTCGCCGTCGAGCCCGGGCCGGAGCTCGTCGACGACCTGCCCGGTGTAGAACCGAGCCCCGAACCGCAGGGCCTGGTTGCGGGCCCGCTGGGCCAGCCGCATGCCGGAGATGCCGCGCGGGAAGCCGAGGTAGTTGCGGATCATCGAGCTGGTGCCGGCCTGCCCGCCGATCGCCTCGGCCTCGAGGATCACCGTCGAGAGGCCCTCCGACGCGGCGTAGACGGCGGCGGCCAGGCCCGCCGGCCCGCCGCCGACGACCGCGACGTCCACGACGTGGTCGAGGTCGATCTCGGTCGGGGCGCCGTAGAGGCTCGTCGCCACGTCACGGACCGAGGTCGCGTGGACGACCGGCCGATCGATCGCGTAGACGAGCGGGTACGCCGGCTCGTCGTCCCACAGGTCGAGGACGTAGCGACCGCCGTCGGAGTCCGGCGGGTAGACCCGGCTCGGCATCCCCATCCGGTCGAGGAAGTCGCGGATGCCCAGCGTGAGCGCGTCGCGCGCGGGCGAGACGATCTTGACGGCCACCACCTCCGGGTCGGGGACCGTCGAGCCCCAGTCGGACAGCAGGTCGGTGATCGCGTGGTGGAACTCCTCGTCGCGGATGCCGCGGGGCATCAGCAGGTACGCGTCGTACTTGCCGGCCGCCATGCCGGCGCGCAGGCCGGGGCCGTCGGCGACGAACCGGTCCCAGTGCGCGGCGATCACCCGTCGGGCGGTCGGGACCTTCTCCCGGAGCTTGTGGAAGGCGTGCAGGACGCTGTCCGCGTCGGGGACGACGGACTCGGTGACGTAGAGGGCGACGGTGCCGCCGCCGGCCACGATGTCGTGGGTGGCCTCGAGCGCCTCGCGGCAGGACCGCACGAGACGCAGGTCGTATTCCTGCTGGTAGCGGGCGAAGCCACCGAGCAGCTCGTCGGGGTGCTCGGACCCGATCAGCACGATCGCAGGGGTGCTCACCCGAGAAGCGTAAGGAGGCCGCGCAATAGGGTTATCGGCGTGCGCATCCGGCTCGACCTCGCCTACGACGGCACCGACTTCCACGGCTGGGCGGCCCAACCGGGGCTGCGGACCGTCCAGGGCGAGCTGACCGCCGCGCTGGCGACGGTGCTGCGGGTGCCGGCCGTCGAGGTCGTGTGCGCGGGCCGCACCGACGCCGGGGTGCACGCGCGCGGGCAGGTGGTGCACGCCGACCTGCCCGACGGGGTCACGGCCGACGAGCTGGCCCGGCTCGTACGCCGACTCAACGGACGACTCCCCGCGGACGTGCGGGTGCGCCGCGTGGTCGAGGCGCCCGACGGGTTCGACGCCCGGTTCGGCGCCCTGTGGCGCCGCTACGCCTACCGGATCGCGGACTCACCCGACATGGTCGACCCGCTCACGCGCACGCACGTGCTCACCTGGCCGCGGCCGCTGGACGTCGAGGCGATGAACGCGGCATCGGCGGCCCTGGTCGGCCGGCACGACTTCGCGTCGTTCTGCAAGCAGCGCGAGGGCGCGACCACGATCCGCACGCTGCTGGAGCTGGCCTGGTCCCGGGAGGCGTCCGGGGTGCTGGTGGGGACCGTCCGGGCGGACGCGTTCTGCCACAGCATGGTCCGGGCGCTGGTCGGCTGCCTGATCGCCGTCGGCGAGGGCCGCAAGCCGGTCGCGTGGGCCGAGCAGATCCTGCGCGCCGAGGCGCGGGACCCGGCGGTCGCGGTCGTGCACGCCCACGGGCTCACGCTGGAGGAGGTCGCCTACCCGCCGGACGAGGAGCTCGCGTCCCGGGCCCAGCAGACCCGGGCGAAGCGGGTGGCTGAACACCCCACGGAATCGCGGACCTCCCCCGCTTCGCTCCTCCGGCCGCGATTCCGAGGGGACCCCGACGATGCCTGAGGACCACTACTTCACCGCCGACCCGGCGGCGCCGTTCGAGCGCGAGGCGTTCACCTGCGAGGTGTGGGGCCGCCGGCTGCGGCTCGTCAGCGGGTCGGGGGTGTTCAGCCGCGGTCACCTCGACCACGCGACCGCGGTGTTGTTCCGCGAGACTGAGCCGCCGGCACCGGGGCGAATCCTGGACCTCGGCTGCGGCTACGGCGTCATCGGCCTGGCGATCGCCGCGGCGGTGCCCGGGGCGAGCGTGACCGCGGTCGACGTCAACGAGCGGGCACTGCTGCTGGCCCGGGAGAACGCGACCGCGCTCGGCCTCGCCGACCGGTTCACGGCCGTGCGGCCCGACCAGGTGCCGGCGGAGGCGGCGTACGACGAGATCTGGTCCAACCCGCCGATCCGGATCGGCAAGCAGGCGCTGCACGAGCTGCTGCTGACCTGGCTGCCGCGGCTGGCGCCCGGGGGGCGTGCCGTGATGGTCGTGGGCAAGAACCTCGGTGCGGACTCGCTGCAGCGCTGGCTGGGCGACCAGGGCTGGCCGACCGAGCGGATCGCCAGCGCGAAGGGGTTCCGGGTGCTGGAGACTCGCCCGGGGCCGGGACGCACGGCATAGGATCGGGGCTGGAGGCGCGAGGCGCACTCATCGAGCGAGGAAGGTGGAGTCGAGCGGGATGGCGCGGGGCGACCATGTCTACGTCCGCCGCGGGCGCCGCTACACCCACCACGGGATCGACTGCGGTGACGGCTCGGTCATCCACTACGTGGGACCACGCGGCACCGTCCGGCGCGTCGCGCGCACCCCGGTCGAGGAGTTCGCGGCCGGGTCGGAGGTGCTGGTCCGGACCTACGAGACGCGCCTGAGCGCCGACGAGGCGATCGCGAACGCGGAGTCCCGGCTGGGCTCATCCGGCTACCACCTGGTGCGCAACAACTGCGAGCACTTCGCGGCCTGGTGCTGCACCGGACGGGCCGCCAGCACGCAGGTGCGGCGCTGGTTCCTCGGGTCCCAGGGCGCGCTCGCGACCATCGTCACCGCCGAGTCGGCCGGCGCCCACATGGTCCTGCTCGGGACGGCGGGGGCCGGCCTGTACGTCGCGGCCCGTCCGCTGCGTCGCCGGCGCTGGTTCCACGGCCCGGTGAGCGCTCCGGCGGACGAGGCGGCGTGACGCCCGCGCGCAGCACCGGGAGGCGGTTGGTCGGGGAGGCCGTCCGATTCCTCGCGGTCGGCGGCCTGGCCACGCTGGTGTCCGTCCTCGGGTTCAATGCCCTGGTCCACGGCGTGCTCGTCGACTCTGCTCCGATGCGCGACCACCCGGTCACGGCGTACGTGCTGGCCAACGCGGTCGCCGGCCTGGTCGCCTACGCGGGCCTGCGGCTGTGGGCGTTCAACCACCGCGACGTGCGCGACGACCCGGTCGCGAGCGTCGTCAGGTTCTTCGCGCTGGGCGCGGCCACGATGGCGATCCCGGTGCTCTGCCTGGCCGTGAGCCGCCACGTGCTCGGCCTGGAGGGGGTGTGGGCCGACAACATCTCGGCCAACGTGATCGGCCTGGGTCTCGGCACCGCCGCCCGGTTCTGGGTCTTCCGGCGCTACGTCTTCCCCGACGGCACCGCGCCGCCCCTGCTCGACGCCGGCCGGTCGTGACGAGCCGCCCTCACCGGGTGCGGACGCGTGCCGCCTGCCGGGTGAGGTGGTCGCGCTCGGCGACGCTGCCGGCGGCGGCTGCCGCCGCCACGTAGAGGTCGTGCGCCGC
>NZ_DASWVI010000170.1:0-2837 GCF_036401255.1 Nocardioides sp.
GCGGCCAAGGAGGTCCGCGAGGCCGCCGCGGCCGGCGAGCACGCGGCGGCGGCCCTGGCGCGGGCCGGTGAGGTGCTGGGCTCGGCGGGCAACTGGGCGACGTACGACACGTTCTTCGGCGGCGGGATGCTCACCGACATGGTCAAGTACGACAAGATGGACGAGGCCCAGCGCCTCCTGCACGACGCCGACCAGGCGCTGCGCCGCCTCTCGGTGGAGCTGGCCGACGTCGGCATGACCACGGTCGTCCAGGGCCTGTCCGTCGACGGGCTGACCCGGGCGTTGGACGTGTGGTTCGACAACATCTTCACCGACTGGTCGGTGAAGTCGCGGATCACCGACGCCGCCCGGCGTACCGACGAGGCGGCCCGGGCGGTGCACGAGATCAGGACCCGGCTCGCGGGCCGCGATCGCGAGCTGGCCACCCGGATCGCCGAGCTGGGCGACGAGCGCGAGCGGCTGCTGCTCGAGACGACCGGCTGAGTCAGCGCAGCGCCAGGCAGCCCGACGTCGCCGCCGGCCAGGGCAGGGTGTCGTCCTCGGCGATCCGCCGGTCGAGGTTGGCGGCCACGTCGGCCGGCCACGGCGCCGTGCGGCGGGTGTCCATCGAGATGTGGAGGAAGATCTCCTCCATCACGTAGCTGACCTGCTGGTGAGTGTCGTCGAGCAGGTACACCAGCGCGTGTGCGGCGCGCTCCGAGCGGCCCAGCAGCCGCACCCGCGCCGACATCCGGTCGCCCGTGCGCAGCTCGGACAGGTAGGTCAGGTGGTGCTCGGCCGAGAAGCACGCGTGGCCCAGGGCCGGCCAGTTCTGCGGGATGCCGAGCTCGACCAGCGACTCGTCCAGGCCCTCGCTCGCGATGCCGGTGTAGTGCCGGACGTTCAGGTGGCCGTTGACGTCCTCGAACGCGACGGGCACGGGCTGCTCGGCGTACGCCGGCAGGCCGACGAGCTGGTCATAGGTCGGGTGGCTGGCGCGCGCGGCCGGAGGCTGGGTGGTCACGCGGGGGGATGTTACTGCCCGGTGTCCGCCGCTGCGGTCATCGGGTCGTGTGCCCCACAACGGTCCATGGCCCGTTCTCAGGCACACGACCCGTCAGCCGGGCCCTACCTGCGAGCGCCCCGCTGGGGGTCACTTCGCGGCTTTACGCGCTCGGCTCGCGATCTTGGCGCGATCGTTCTGGTCGAGGACGACCTTGCGGATGCGGACGGTCTCCGGGGTGACCTCCACGCACTCGTCCTCGCGGCAGAACTCCAGGCACTGCTCGAGGCTCAGCTTGCGCGGGGGGACGAGCTTCTCGAAGTTGTCGGAGGTGGCGGACCGGATGTTGGTCTGCTGCTTCTCCTTGGTGATGTTGACGTCCATGTCGTCGGCGCGGGAGTTCTCCCCGACGATCATGCCCTCGTAGACCTCGGTGGTCGGCTCGACGAACATCACACCGCGCTCCTGCAGCGACGTCATCGCGTACGCCGTCGCCGCGCCCGACCGGTCCGCGACCAGCGAGCCCGAGGCGCGCGAGCGGATCTCGCCGGCCCACGGCTCGTAGCCCTCGGAGATGTGGTGGGCGATGCCGGTGCCGCGGGTGGCGGTGAGGAACTCGGTGCGGAAGCCGATCAGGCCGCGCGCCGGGACCAGGAACTCCATGCGCACCCAGCCGGTGCCGTGGTTGGTCATCTGCTCCATGCGGCCCTTGCGGGTCGCGAGCATCTCGGTGATCGTGCCGAGGTGCTCCTCGGGGGCGTCGATGGTGAGCCGCTCGACCGGCTCGTGCACCTTGCCGTCGATCTCCTTGGTGACGACCTGCGGCTTGCCGACGGTCAGCTCGTAGCCCTCGCGCCGCATCTGCTCGACGAGGATCGCCAGCGCCAGCTCGCCGCGGCCCTGCACCTCCCAGGCGTCGGGGCGCTCGGTCGGCAGGACGCGCAGCGACACGTTGCCGACGAGCTCGGCGTCGAGGCGGTCCTTCACGAGGCGGGCGGTGACCTTGTGGCCCTTGCCGCCCTTGCCGACCAGCGGGGAGGTGTTGGTGCCGATCGTCATCGAGATCGCGGGCTCGTCGACGTGGATGAGCGGCAGCGCGACCGGGTTCTCGACGTCGGCGAGGGTCTCACCGATCGTGATGTCGGGCATGCCCGCGACGGCCACGATGTCGCCCGGGCCGGCGGACTCGCCGGACTTGCGCTCGAGCCCTTCGGTGACGAGCAGCTCGGTGATCTTGACGTTCTTCACCGACCCGTCGCGCTTCATCCACGCGACCTGCTGGCCCTTGCGCAGCGTGCCCTCGTGGACCCGCACCAGCGCGAGGCGACCGAGGAACGGCGAGGCGTCGAGGTTGGTGACGTGGGCCTGCAGCGGCGCGCCCTCGGTGTACGTCGGGGCGGGGATCGTCTCGAGGATCGTCTTGAACAGCGGCTCGAGGTCGGGGGAGTCCGGCAGGCCGCCGTTCTCGGGCACCTCGAGGGACGCGCGGCCGGCCTTGGCCGAGGCGTAGACGACCGGGAAGTCCAGCGCGTCCTGGCTGTGGCTCTCGTCGAGCAGGTCCATGAACAGCTCGTAGGTCTCGTCGACGACCTCGGCGATGCGGGCGTCGCTGCGGTCGACCTTGTTGACGACCAGCACGACCGGCATGTCGGCGTTCAGCGCCTTGCGCAGCACGAACCGGGTCTGCGGCAGCGGGCCCTCCGAGGCGTCGACCAGCAGCACGATGCCGTCGACCATCGAGAGTCCGCGCTCGACCTCGCCGCCGAAGTCGGCGTGGCCGGGGGTGTCGATGATGTTGATCGTCATCGGCTGGCCGCCGCCCGAGGGGCCCGCGTAGTGGATCGCGGTGTTCTTC
>NZ_DASWVI010000171.1:0-16111 GCF_036401255.1 Nocardioides sp.
CGCGAGCCGGCCGAGCAGGGGCCCGTCGTCGGGCGTGCCGGCGGCCGGGGCCGTCAGCGCCGGGCCGGGCAGCAGGCCGACCGCCAGGGCCAGCACGGCGAGCAGGACGACATGGACGCGCGAGCGGGCGGTCATGGCCACCCAACGACGAGGGCGCGAATGCGGTTACGCGGCGGGGACGGCGGCGAGCTCGCTCGCCGCCTCCTCGAGGGCGACGGCGTCGGAGACGTCGCGCAGCACGTCGGAGAGCGGCACGTCGAGGGCCGTGCACAGCGAGAACAGCAGCTCGGAGGAGGCTTCCTTCTGGCCGCGCTCGATCTCGGAGATGTACCCCAGGCTGACCCTCGCCTCGGCGGAGACCTCACGCAGGGTCATCCCGCGCTGCAGGCGCACGTCGCGGAGCACGTCGCCGAGCAGCCGACGAAACAGCACCATGCGCGTCTCCTTCCGGGGGCAACTGTAGGGACCAACGCTACCCGAGGGTGGATTCTTCCCGCCGCAAGACCGCCTCCAACGCCTCGAAAGCCTCCTCGCAGGTGCGCTGCTGGACCCGGGTCCGGTCGCCGCTCAGCTCGAGCGCGACCGCCTCCAGCAGGCCCGGGCCGGCGATCCCGACGAACACGGTGCCGGGCGGCTTGCCCTCCTGCTCGGTGGGTCCGGCCACCCCGGTCGTGGACACGCCGTACGTCGCCCCCATCAGGGCCCGCACCCCCGACGCCATCGCCCGGGCGCACTCGGCGGAGACCACGCCGTGCTCGTCGATGATCACCTGATCGACCTCGAGCAGCGAGGCCTTGATCTCGGTCGCGTAGGTGACGACGCCCCCCAGATAGGTCTCCGACGCGCCGGGCACGTCGGTCAGCGCGACCGCGAGCCGACCGCCGGTGAGCGACTCGGCGGTCGCGATGGTGCTGCCGCCGGCGCGGAGCAGGAGGTGCACGCGGGTCAGGAGGTCCGTCACGCACGTCAGGTTAGCCTCGCCCTCATGGCGCTACCGATAGCGGACTACGCCCTGGTCGGCGACCGGCAGACCGCGGCCCTGGTCGGCCGGAACGGGTCGATCGACTGGCTGTGCCTGCCGCGCTTCGGCTCCTCGGCCTGCTTCGCCGGACTGCTCGGCACCGAGGAGCACGGCCATTGGCAGCTGTGCCCGGTCGAGGAGTTCGAGGTCAGCCGCCGCTATGTCGGGTGCTCCTCGGCCCTGGAGACGACGTTCACCACCGCGACGGGCGTCGTGACGCTGACCGACGTGATGCCCCCGGGCGACCACCGCGCCGACGTCGTACGCCGCCTGGACGGGGTCCGGGGCACCGTGCGGATGCGCCACGAGTGGGTGGTCCGCCTCGACTACGGCGCGGTGTTGCCCTGGGTGCGGCGCGAGACCGTCGACGGCGAGGCGGTCATCACCGCGATCGGCGGGCCGGACCGGCTCGTGCTGCGGGGGCCGCGGCTGCCGCGCGCCAGCGACCACCGGCACGCCGACGAGTTCGAGGTCGCCGAGGGCGCGGTCCTGACGTTCTCCACCACCTGGCTGCCCTCCCACGTGCCGCTGCGCGACCTCGGCCCGATCGACGACCGGGTCGCGGCCGCCATCGCCGGGGACCAGCAGTGGGCGGACCGGTGCCGGACCGACCTGCCGCACGACGACCTCGTGCGTCGCTCGCTGATGACGCTGCGGATGCTCACCGACTCCGAGACCGGCGGCATCGTGGCGGCGCCGACGACGTCGCTGCCCGAGGACCCGGGCGGGGTGCGCAACTGGGACTACCGCTTCTGCTGGCTGCGCGACGCGGCGCTGACGATCAGCACCCTCATCGAGGCGGGCTACACCGAGGAGGCGCAGCTGTGGCGGGGCTGGCTGCTGCGCGCCGTCGCGGGCGACCCCGCGGATCTCCAGATCATGTACGCCGTCGACGGCGCTCGGCGGCTCACCGAGCTCGAGCTGCCGCACCTGCCCGGCTATGCCGACTCCCGACCGGTGCGGATCGGCAACGGCGCCGCCCTCCAGCGACAGCTCGACGTCGTCGGCGAGGTGATGATCGCGCTCGGGCTGACCCGCCAGGCGACCGGTCGGGCCGACGGCAACGCCTGGGCGCTCCAGCTGGCGCTGATGGACAACCTGGCCAAGACCTGGGACCAGCCCGACCACGGCATCTGGGAGATCCGGGGACCCCGGCAGCGGTTCACCCATTCCCAGGCCATGGTGTGGGCGGCCTTCGACCGGGCGGTCCGCGCGGTCGAGGAGTTCGACCTGGACGGGCCGGTCGAGCGGTGGCGCGAGCTGCGCGACGCCGTCCGCGAGCACATCCTCGAGCGGGGCTTCGACGCCGAGCGCGGGACGTTCGTGCAGCACTTCGACACGACCGCCGTCGACGCATCGCTGCTCGTGCTCCCCCAGATCGGGTTCGTCGCCGGCGACGACCCGATGATGCTCGGCACCATCGCCGCCGTCGAGGAGGACCTGATCCGCGACGGCCTGGTCCTGCGCTACCGCACGGAGACCGGCGTCGACGGGCTCCCCGGAGACGAGCACCCGTTCCTGGCGTGCTCGTTCTGGCTGGTCTCGGCGTACGCCCGGGCCGGCCGCACCGCGGACGCGCGGGCGTTGTTCGACCGGCTGTGCGGCCTGACCAACGACGTCGGGCTGCTCTCGGAGGAGTACGACGCCGCGCGGACGAGCATGGTGGGCAACTTCCCGCAGGCGTTCAGCCACCTGGCGCTCGTCCGCGCGGCGCTCGACCTCGTTGACCCGCCCGAAAGTCTCGGGCGGGTCAACGAGGGTCTCAGAACAGCTTGACCACCCGGACGTCGACGGTGGTGCTCGCCGGCGCGACCGCGTCGTTGCCGGAGTAGGTCACCTCGACCGGGTGGATGCCGGCCTCGGTGAACCTGCCGAGGTGCAGCACGGCGTGGCCGCGGACGAGCCGGGCCTCACGGGTCT
The DNA here is from genome assembly GCF_036401255.1 of Nocardioides sp. Taxonomy (GTDB): domain Bacteria; phylum Actinomycetota; class Actinomycetes; order Propionibacteriales; family Nocardioidaceae; genus Nocardioides. The sequence continues at coordinate 2,942 of NZ_DASWVI010000171.1, forward strand.
GGCCGTCGTACGTCGCCGTGACCGTGCCGGTGACCGCGGCGTCGTCCGCAGCGGTGACCCGGACGATCATCGTGACCGGCACCAGCTTCGCGATCACCGTGGGCGGCACCGCCCGCGCGGTCACCGTGGCCTCGGACCGGATCGCCGGCAGGTCGATCCCGACGATCTCGGGGTCGTGGTCGGAGGCGCGGTAGGGGCCGGGGGCGTAGAAGTCGGTCGCGTTGTAGTTGTAGCGGCTGTACTCGAACGCGATCGCCTCGTCGGCGTTGATGTTCCAGATGTCGACGCCGGTGACCATCGCGGCCGCTGCCGGGCTGGCGAGCACGTGGTCCAGCGAGCCGGCCAGGCCGTCGTAGCTGTAGGTGGTCTCGTGCGGGTCGGTCGTCGACTCGAGGTTGTCGTAGCCGTCGCCGTACAGCACCTGGAGCGGGTCCTCCTCGGTGTAGGAGTTGAAGTCACCGGTGAGGAACACGGCGTCGGTGCCGAGCCCGGCGGCCACCTCGTCGGCGAAGTCGCTGAGCGCCTCGGCCTGCGCGACCCGGTCCGGGTTGGCGTTGCCCTGGCCGGTGCCGTCGTTGACGCCGGAGCCCTTGGACTTGAAGTGGTTGACGATCACCGCGAACGCGTCGGCGTCCGGTGCGCCGGTGGCCTTGAAGCCCTGGGCGAGCGGCTCACGGGCGTCCGCGAACGCGGCCGACCCGGTCAGCACGTGCGAGGGCCCCACGAGCGTGACGTCCGCCGGCTTGTAGATGAAGGCGGTGCGGATCACGTCCTGCTCGGCCACGGTCGGCAGGTCGGCGGCGTCGGGCGACTCGGCATAGGCCCACGTGCCGGCGCCCGCGTCGGCGTTGAGCGCGTCGACCAGCGTCGCGACCGCGTGGTCACGGTCGAGACCGAACTTCACCGAGTTCTCGATCTCCTCCAGCGAGACGATGCTGGCGTCGAGCCGGTTGATCGCGGCGACGATCTTGGTCTGCTGCCGCTCCAGGTTGACGTCGTCGGCCGCGCCCCGCGGCCCCGGTGAGGCCTCGGTGCCGCAGCGGTTGACGGTGATGTGGTTGCCGGCGCGGTCGTTGTAGTAGGTGCACGTCCCCAGGCCGGCCGCCTCGTAGTCGGCGCCCGTGGTCGGGAAGTAGTTCAGCACGTTGAACGTCGCGAGCCGGATGTCGCCGCCGACGGGCTCGGGGGCGGCGGTGCGGGTGTTGGAGAACGTCGCGACGTCCGCGCCGTCGTCGGTCACCCGGCTGGTGGGCTGCAGGTTCCACATGCCGAACCGGTACTCGAGCACCAGCGGCTGGTGGAAGGTGACGGCCGATCCGATGCGCACCGGGTTGTCCTGGGACAGCCACGGGAGCGGCGTGGACTTGTTGGCGTTGGCGCTGAAGTTGATGCTCGCGCCGTCGTCGAGGGTGATCGACCGGGCGGCGTTCTCGGCCTGGACCGCCGCGACGGCGTCCGTGTCCTGGGCGTCGACGACGTCGGTCGGCTGGACCAGCGGGTGGTCGCCGGCGGCGAGCGTGAACGACGCGTAGTAGTTCGTGTCGTAGTTGTCGCTGACGGTGAAGTCGCCCTGCGGGAGGACCAGCTCGCCCTCGTGCGACTCCTTCTCCGCGGCCGTGTCGAGCTCGCTCCACGGGGCCTGCAGCGGGCTCACCGTGCCGAGCGGGGTGTCGAGGACGACCACATCCGCGGCGTCCGGGGTGATCTCGGTGGTGCCGTTGAACTCGCTGACCTCCCCGGTGACCTCGACGCTGTCGCCGATCGCGACCTTCGCCGTGGCGGCCGAGCCGTAGACGAACACGGCGTCGGAGGCACCCGGGGTGTCCGGGTCGCCGGGGGTCTCGATGTAGAAGCCGTTGTAGCCACCGGTGGGGTACGCCGCCGTGACGACGCCCTCGGTGACGACCGTGTCGCCGGCGAGGGGCGAGGTGTCACCGGTGCCCTGGATCTCGGCGATCGTCGCCTCGACCGGCTCACCGGGAGGCTCGGTGGTGCCGCCGCCGCTGTTCTGCGGGTCGGGGGCGCCGGTGGCGAAGTCGGCCGCGTTGTTGTCGGTGTCGGCGCCGGTGCGGCTGCTCGAGGTGGTGTTGCCGATGCCGGCGGCCTTGGCCGTCTCGAAGGTGTTGCTGTTGACGCCGACCAGGTCGACGATCCCGTCGCGGACGGCGGTGCCGTCGGCGGCCGGAGTGAGGGCGGCCGTGCCGTTGGCCAGCCACACCGTGAACGCCGAGCCGCTCATCGAGACGGAGCCGGTGGCGTCGGGCGACGGCAGCGCCGTCGTACCGCCCGCTCCCGCGGCCTCCTGGACCAGGTAGTGCCCGCCGGCGGGCACCGAGCCGCTCAGGACGGTGACGCCGGTGGCGGCGCCGGTGCCTGCGCTGCTGCGGTACTGCACCGACATGCCGTCGACCGGGATCGGCGCAGCCGTGGGGTTGTAGAGCTCGATGAAGTCGTTGGTGTACGTGGCGCCGGAGTTGCCGCCACCGCCGTACACCTCGCTGATGACCAGGCCGGAGCTGAGGGCCTGAGCGGCGGGTGCGGGGGCGAGCGTGAGGCCGGCGACCGCCGCGGCGAGCGCGGCACCGAGCGCTACGGCTCGATGCGACGCCCGAGACGTCGTGGACATAGAGAACCTTCCGAGTGAGATGAGCACCGGGGTTGGGTGCTGCTTTCACCTAACCGCAACTCCCCACCGGGAATCCATAGCCCAGATGTCCACGGCGTGACCACTCTCCAGCGGTGCCACGAACGGCGTCGACCCGATCACGCGGGGCGTCGCCGTCCCGATCAGCCGCGCAGGGCTTGCCGCTGCTGCCAGACGCCGCGGAAGAACTCCCAGCCCGACCAGAGGGTCAGCGCCACGGCGACCGCGAGGCAGGCCTGTGCGACGTAGAACACGACGTCGCCCGGCGTCTCGGCCCAGCCCGGCAGGTCGGCGTCGCGCAGCGGCAGGCACAGGGTGCCGAGCGCCAGGGCCTGGACCGTCGTCTTGAGCTTGCCGAGGTCGGCGGCCGCGATCACGACCTTCTTCAGGACCGAGAGCCGCAGCAGCGTGACGCTCCACTCGCGCAGCAGCACCACGATCGTCACCCACCACCACACGTCGCCGACGATCGAGAGCCCGATGAAGGCCATCCCGGTGATCGCCTTGTCGGCGATCGGGTCGGCGATCTTGCCGAAGTTGGTGACCAGGTTGTGCTTGCGGGCCAGGTCGCCGTCGATCTTGTCGGTCACCATCGCCAGCCCGAACAGCAGCCACGCGATGCACCGCCACAGGAGCGAGTCACCGCCGTCGACAAGCAGCGCCCAGCCGAAGAACGGGACCATCACGATCCGCAGGGTGGTCAGCACGTTGGGCACGTTCCAGTTGCTGGGCTGGGTCTCCACCTGGGTCATCGCGACTCCCTCGCGTCGAGGTCGGCACCTTCGGTCGCGACGACCACCGCCGGGACCAGCTCGCCGACCCGGGCCGTGCTGTCGAGCAGGTACGTCGACCCGTCGACCTCCGGGCCCTGGTGGGCGGCGCGGCCCTCGACCACGCGCCCGTCGGGACCGTCGGTGATGTTCTCCACCAGCACCTCGACGCGCTCGCCCAGGCGGGCCTCCGCCCGCTCGGAGGTGAGCTCCTCGACCAGGTCGGTCACGTGCTCGACCCGCGCCCGGATCTCGTCCTCGTCGAGCTTGCCGTCGTAGGTCTCGGCCTCGGTGCCGTCCTCGTCGGAGTAGCCGAAGACCCCGGTGACGTCCAGGCGCGCGGCGACCAGGAAGTCGCACAGCGTCTGGAGGTCAGCCTCGGTCTCGCCGGGGAACCCCACGATCACGTTGCTGCGCACGCCCGCGGCCGGGGCGTGCGCGCGCACCTGGTCGAGCAGCGCGAGGAAGCTGTCGGGGTCGCCGAAGCGGCGCATCCGGCGCAGCACCGAGGCACTCGCGTGCTGGAAGGACAGGTCGAAGTACGCCGCGACGCCCGGCGTGGTCGCGATCGCCTCGATCAGCCCCGGGCGGGTCTCGGCCGGCTGCAGGTAGGAGACCCGCACCCGGTCGACGCCGTCGACGGCCGCGAGCTCGGGCAGCAGCGTCTCGAGCAGCCGCAGGTCGCCGAGGTCCTTGCCGTAGGAGGTGGAGTTCTCGCTGACCAGGAACAGCTCGCGCGCCCCCTGCTCGGCCAGCCAGCGCGCCTCCTGGAGCACGTCGCTGGGGCGGCGGCTCACGAACGAGCCGCGGAAGGCCGGGATCGCGCAGAACGAGCAACGCCGGTCACAGCCGCTGGCGAGCTTCAGTGCCGCGGTCGGGCCCGGGTCGAGGCGCCGGCGTACGGACGCGGGGCCGGAGGCGTGACCCGGGACCGGCGTCGTCGACAGCGAGCGCTCGACGGGCGAGATCGGCAGCAGCCGCCGCCGGTCCTGCGGGACGTGCGCCTCGTGGGTCTCCCCCGCGACGATCGATCGCAGCCGGTCGGCGATGTCGGGATAGTCGTCGAAGCCCAGCACGGCGTCGGCCTCCGGCAGCGTGTCCGCCAGCTCCTTGCCGTAGCGCTCCGCCAGGCATCCCACCGCCACCACGGCCTGGGTGCGGCCGGTGCTCTTGAGGTCGGCGGCCTGGAGCAGCGTGTCGACGGAGTCCTTCTTCGCCGACTCGACGAACCCGCAGGTGTTGACCACCACCGTGTCCGCATCCGCCGGGTCCGCCACCAGGAGGAACCCACCGGCCTCGAGGCGTCCGGCGAGCTCCTCGGAGTCGACCTCGTTGCGGGCACACCCGAGGGTCACCATCGCCACCGAGGTCAGGTCGCGCGTCTCAGTCGTCATGATCGACCGAGTATCTCAACCCGCCCCCGTCTCGACCTATTCGGCTGTCGTGTGCGGCGCGCTAGTCAGCGGCCGCGAACGTGTTCTGGGCGGGCTGTCCGTCCGCCCCCAGGGCGCCGCGGTCCTGGCCGTCGACGCTGACCTGCAGGGCGCCGTCGGAGGACTGCACCCGCACCGGCGGGGTGGCCTTCAGCGTCTTGGCGTCGCCGAAGGCGAGGTCGCCGCTGTAGACGACCTCCCCCGCGCCGTCGCGGACCACGACGTGGGCTCCGCCGGAGACCGCCTTGAGCACGACCGGCACCGGCGGGCCGAGCTTGGTCGCCGAGGACGGTGAGCCGTTGAGGACCGGCTTGTGGCTGAGCTCGACGGGGCTGTCCATGACCAGCCGCGCGATCGACCAGGCCAGCACGATCGCCATCACCGCGGCCACCAGCACCGACCAGTTGGGGCCGCCACGGGTGCCGCGGATCGGGCCGTCGACGCCCGTCGCCAGCTCCGCCTCGAAGACCCGGCGTGCGTCGATGGGGGCGTCGGCGTAGCGCTCGTCGTACGCCGCCAGCAGCGGCCCCGCGTCCACGCCGAGCACCCGCGCGAGCGTGCGCAGGTGGCCGCGGGCGTAGAAGTCACCGCCACACGGGGCGAAGTCGTCGACCTCGATCGACTCGATCACGTGCGGCCGGATGCGGGTGCGCTCGGCGAGCTGGTCGACGGTGAGCGCGAGCCGGGTCCGCGCCGCGGCCAGCTCGGGCCCGACGACGGGGTCGGCCGCGGGCGCGACCGCCGCCTCGCCCAGCAGCAGGTCGTCGATGACCAGCCCGTCGCGGCGCAGCTGCTCGGCCTCGGGCAGCGCCCGCTCGGTGGCGGACCCGTCGTGGTCGGCGTCGAGCGCGAGAGCGGCCGCGCCGTCGTACCTGCCCTCGAACCGCACCTCGGAGCGGATGGCGACGACCGGGTCGCGCAGCGGCGCCGGGGTCGCGCTCGCCACGATCGGCAGCGCGACCGTCGGCTCGGGACCGTCGACGCCGGCGGCCGGAGCCGTGTCCGGAGCTGTGTCCGGAGCTGCGCCCGGAACGGTGTCCGGCAGGGCGTCCGGTGTGCGCTCGGGGCCGCCGGGGCCCAGCCGCAGCCGGGCGGCCAGGAAGCCGATCCCACGGGCCAGCGTGGGGCGCGGGTCGTGCACGAGCGGATGGTGCGGCTCCGCCTCCGGTTCGGGATCCGGCACGGTGTCCAGCTCGTCCTCGAGCTCGCCCTCGGGGTCCGCGACGTCCTCGAACGCCTCGGGGTCCTCGAACCCGTCGACGTCGTCGAGGTCCTCGAGGTCCTCCGGCCCGATCTCGACGACCTGGTCGGGGTCGGCGGCCAGGTCCGCGAGCGCCTCGGTGAGCCCGACCTCGGCGCCCACGACCCGCGTGGACACCGACAGCGGCACCGAGAGCACGGGCGCATCGACGTCGCGCGGCACCAGGACGAGGCGCCCGTCGTGGAGCAGACCGCGGCGCGGCTCGTGCTCCACGACCTCGATGTCCTGCCACGGCAGGCCGTGCCAGGTCCGCCGGCGACGCAGCCGGACGCCCTGCTCGTCGACGACCAGGAGCGGCACCCGGGAGTCGGCGAGCGACTGCAGCTGGGCGATCGCGATCGCGCCGGTGAGGGCGACCAGGGCCCAGTCGAGCCAACCCCCGCGGTCACCGACCGCACGGGAGAGGTAGGCGATCGCGACGACCGCGGCGATCGCGCCGAGCGGCGCCGCCAGGCGGGCGTCGACCCGCACCTCGACCGTCGGCGCGGCGGCGGCCTGGGCGGGCTCGTGCAGGTCCGTGCTGAGGCTGCTCACATCTCCCCCTGGAGGGTCGCGATCACCGAGTCGATCTCGTCGGGCTTGACCAGCACGTCGCGGGCCTTGGAGCCTTCGCTCGGCCCGACCACGCCCCGGCTCTCGAGGATGTCCATCAAGCGGCCGGCCTTCGCGAATCCGACGCGCAGCTTGCGCTGGAGCATCGAGGTCGAGCCGAACTGGGTCGACACCACGAGCTCGATGGCCTGGATCACCAGGTCCATGTCGTCGCCGATGTCGTCGTCGAGGTCGCGCTTGGCCGCGGCCGGCGCCGTCACGTCCTCGCGGTAGGACGGCTCGAGCTGGGACTTGCAGTGCTTGACAACCTGGTGGATCTCGGCCTCGGTGACCCAAGAGCCCTGCACGCGCACGGGCTTCGAGGCGCCCATCGGCAAGAACAGCCCGTCGCCCTGGCCGACCAGCTTCTCGGCACCCGGCTGGTCGAGGATCACGCGGCTGTCCGCGAGGCTCGAGGTCGCGAACGCCAGCCGCGAGGGCACGTTGGCCTTGATCAGGCCGGTGACCACGTCCACGGAGGGCCGCTGGGTGGCCAGCACCAGGTGGATGCCGGCGGCGCGGGCGAGCTGGGTGATCCGGACGACCGCGTCCTCCACGTCGCGCGGGGCCACCATCATCAGGTCGGCGAGCTCGTCGACGATCACCAGCAGGTACGGGTACGGCGCGAGCACCCGCTCGCTGCCCGGCGGGACCTGGACCTTGCCGGCGCGCACCGCCTTGTTGAAGTCGTCGATGTGCCGGAACCCGAAGTTGGCCAGGTCGTCGTAGCGCATGTCCATCTCGCGCACGACCCAGGCCAGCGCCTCCGCGGCCTTCTTGGGGTTGGTGATGATCGGGGTGATCAGGTGCGGGACGCCCTCGTAGGCGTTCAGCTCGACCCGCTTCGGGTCGACCATGATCATCCGCACCTCGTCGGGCGTGGAGCGCATCAGCACCGAGCAGATCATCGAGTTGATGAAGCTCGACTTGCCGGAGCCGGTGGCACCGGCGACCAGCAGGTGCGGCATCTTCGCCAGGTTGGCGACCACGAAGCCACCCTCGACGTCCTTGCCGAGCCCGGAGACCATCGGGTGATGGTCGGAGCGCGCCGTGTTCGAGCGGAGCACGTCGCCCAGCGACACGATCTCCTTGTCGCTGTTGGGGATCTCGATGCCGATCGCCGACTTGCCGGGGATCGGGCTGAGGATCCGCACGTCGGCCGAGGCGACGGCGTACGCGATGTTCTTCGACAGCGCGGTGACCTTCTCGACCTTGACCGCGGGGCCGAGCTCGACCTCGTAGCGCGTGACGGTCGGGCCCCGGGTGTAGCCGGTGACCTGGGCGTCGATGCCGAACTCCTCCATCACCTGGGTGAGCCGGTCGACGACCTGGTCGCTGGCGCGCGAGCGCGGCTTGTGCGGCGACCCGGGCTTGAGCACGTCGTTGGGCGGCAGCACGTAGGCGATGTCGCCGGACAGCTCGAGCTGCTCGACGCGGGCGGGCAGCGGTGCGTGCGGCGGCGGCTCGAGGTCGTGGTGCTCCTCCGGCTGCTCGTCCGCGGCCACGTCGGTGACGGCGGGCGTCACCTCCGTCGGCGCGAACAGGTCGATGCCGGCGTCGGTGTCGTCGAGGCCCTTCTTGCGGCGCTTCTTGAGCTCCCGGTCGCTGAGCACGGGCGTGTCGTACGCCGGGTCGCCCATGTCGGGGTCGATCTCGCCGGTGTCGTGGGCACGCGTACGCCGCCCGCGGACGGCCGGCATCGCCTGGGTCGCGTCGGGGTCCTCCTCCGGGACGACCCGTCCGAGCAGCCGGTCGCGGGCGTGCGCCAGCTTGGCCGGGACCTGGTAGATCGGGGTCGCGGTGATGATCAGGACGCCGAAGAACGACAGCAGGGTCAGCAGCGGCATCACGACGTACTCGGAGCGCAGGAGGTCGAGCAGCAGGCTGGCCACGACGTAGCCGACGGCGCCGCCGGCGGTGCGCAGGTCGCTGGCGTCGCCGAGCACCGGCTGCGGGTTGCCGCCGGCGATCTGGACGATGCCGAGCAGGCCGAGCGTGAACGCCGACCAGCCGACCACCTGGCGACCGGCCGGTCCGTTGCGCTCGGGGTCGCGCATCGTGCGCCACCCGACGTAGAGCAGCGCGAGCGGGACCAGGAACCCGACCTTGCCGACCGAGCCCTCGACGACCGTGCGGGCCCCGTCCATGACCGACCCCGGGAGCTGCCACCACACCGCGGCGGCGACGACCACGGCGAGCCCGAACAGGGCCAGGCCCGCGCCGTCGCGCCGGTGGGCGGGGTCGAGCTCGCGCGCGGTGTGGCCGATGCTGCGGGCCACGGCGCCGATCGCGTGCGCGATCCCGAGCCAGAGCGCCGAGATACCCCGCCAGATCAGCGCGAACGTGCGCGCGACCGGACCCGGCCCGCTGCGCACCGCGCGCGGAGCGGGCCGGGCGGCGGGACGCCGGGTGCGAGACGAGCCCCGCGACGATCCGCGCGTCGACGATCCTCGGGTCGACTTCGCGGAGGTCGGCTTCTTCTTCGGGGCAGGCTTGCGCTTCGCGCTGGTACTCCGGGATCGGGTGCTCGACCCACTTCGAGACGTGGTCGTGCTCCGCGACCCCGGCGGGGAAGACGTCCGGGTCGCCATGGTCTCCACCCTAGGCGCCAGTCCCACCCGTCACATGGATCACAGCACGCGTGTCTCGGGTTGGGGTTCGGGCCCCACACTTCACCCGTTCGGGCGGGAAGAGGTCCAGCCCGGCCGCGGATAGTTCCGGCGATCTTGCGGTGGCTCTGGACCAGGTCCGGCACTTGTCCTTAGGGTTCCCGGCATGGCCCCGCCCCAGGGGGCCGCGTATCCACTCGGAGGAATCGTGAAACCCATCAAGACAGGGGTCAGCCTCGCCCTGGTGATCGCCGGGCTCGCTGCCGTGCCCGCGTTCCAGGCGCAGGCCGCCGACCCCGCCGCCCGCGCGAGCGGCGACCAGACCCTGGTCCAGCGCATGCGCGCCGAGGCGTCCGACGGTGCCCGCCTGGCGATGGAGCGCTCGACCGGCAAGGTCGGCTTCGTGCGCGCCGCCGGCCACGGCGACCTCATGCCTTCGCAGTCGGCCCGCTCCGCCTCCGGCGCGGCGGCCAAGGCGACCGCCTACCTGGACAAGTACGCGCCGGCCTTCGGCGCCGACGCCGCCCAGCTGCGGGAGGCGGGGGTCGACGCCACCCGCTACGGCTGGACGGTCCGCTACGCGCAGACCTACCAGGGCGTCCCGGTGTTCGGCTCCCAGCTGATGGCCAACCTCGACAAGGCCGGCGACCTCACCTCGGTCAACGGCTTCGTCGCACCCGACCTCGACCTCAGCGTGACGCCCCGCTTCTCCAAGTCGCAGGCCGAGGCGCGTGCGCTCTCGATGGTGCGGGCCGACCCGCCCACCGGGAGCAAGGACGCCCCCGCCGACGTCTCCGGGCTGAAGGCGGCCTCGACGACGCTCAGCATCTACCGGATGGGCGCGATCAAGGGCGAGAAGGGTGACAACGTCCTCGCCTGGGTCATCGAGGTCACCAACCACGCCAACGTGCGCGACATGGTCTTCCTCGACGCCGCCACCGGCAAGGTGGTCAACCGCTACTCGATGCTGGACACGGCACTCGAGCGTCACCTGATCGAGGCGGGCGGCTCCGACGATCCCTCCACCTTCACCGAGGTGTGGTCCGAGGGCGACCCGTTCCCGGGCGACCTCGACCAGGCCCAGCAGGACCTGGTGCAGAGCTCCGGCGACGCGTACTGGTTCTTCATGGACACCTTCGGTCGCGACTCCTACGACGGCGCCGGTCACTCGATGACCACCGTCAACAACGACGGCCGGATCAACTGCCCCAACGCGAACTGGAACGGGCAGACCACCAACTACTGCGACGGCGTCACCTCCGACGACACCGTCGCCCACGAGTGGGCGCACGCCTACACCGAGTACACCTCCGGGCTGATCTACCAGTGGCAGCCGGGCGCCATGAACGAGGCCTTCTCCGACATCTGGGGCGAGACCGTCGACATGACGAACGACCGCCAGAACGACACGCCCGACACGGTGCGCCCCGAGGGCCAGTGCTCGAAGTACACCCGCGGTGACGTCGGCGTCACGATCAACTCCCCGGCCGACATCGCCGGCCCGTGCCAGGCCGCTCCCGCGCAGTTCGGGCCGGTGTTCGACAAGACGGGCGTCACCACCGATGTCGTCGTCGGCGAGGACGCCGCCGAGGACGGTGGCGGCACGACGACCGACGGCTGCTCGGCGTTCAGCAACGCCGCCGCGATCGCCGGCAAGTTCGTCTACGTCGACCGCGGCGCGTGCACGTTCGCGACCAAGGCAGCGAACGCCCAGGACGCCGGCGCCACGGGCATCATCATCGGCAACAACGTGCCCGACGCGCCGTTCTCGCCATCCGGGAGCGCCGACATCTACGGCGTGATGATCGACCAGGCCAGCGGCGCCAAGATCAAGGGCGCCACCGGCACCGTCAACGTCACGATCAAGGACATCGACGAGGCACCGAAGGCCAACTCCTACCGCTGGCTCTCCGGCGAGGGCGACCCGGCGTTCGGTGGCGCGATCCGCGACATGTGGAACCCCACCTGCTACGGCGACCCGGGCAAGGTCACCGACGCCGAGTACTGGTGCTCCACCGACGACTCCGGTGGCGTGCACACCAACTCCGGGGTCGTGAACCACACGTTCGCGCTCCTGGTGGACGGCAGCACCTCGAACGGCGTCGAGGTCGCGGGCCTGGGCCTGGACAAGACCGCCAACGTGTTCTGGCGCGCCCAGACGGCGTACCTCACGCCGACGTCGGACTTCGCCGACCTCGCCACCGCGCTGACCGCCTCGTGCACCGACCTGGTCGGCCAGCCGATCAACCAGGTGCAGGTGACGCCCAACGGCACGCCGACCCCTGCCGACTCGATCACCGCCGCCGACTGCGCGGCCGTGCAGGCGGCCACCGAGGCGACCGAGCTGCGCACCCCGCCGACCCAGTGCAACTTCCAGCCGATGCTGGCCAAGAACGCACCCGGGCTGTGTGGCCAGCGGTTCCGCACCAAGACCTTCTGGAAGGACACCTTCGAGAAGGGGCTCGGCAAGTGGAGCGCCAGCGAGACGGTCGTCTACGACGGCGGCCACGGCTACAAGTGGCGCGCCACGACGGACGTCCCCGGGAGCCACGGCACCAAGGTGGCCTTCGACCCGGCGCCCGACGAGGGCGACTGCTCGGCCGGCGCCGGTGACATCTCGAGCGCCAACGGCATCACCTCGCCGAAGATCACCATGCCGCGTGGCGGTGCCCGGAAGCTGAGCTTCCAGCACTACATGGCCACCGAGCCCGGCTACGACGGCGGCAACGTCAAGATCAAGGTCAACGGCCAGAAGTTCAAGGTGATCCCGAAGTGGGCCTACCTCTACAACGGCCCGAAGACGACGATCGCGACCGAGGCCGACGGCAACACCAACCCGCTGGCCGGCGAGCAGGGCTTCACCGGCACCGACGGCGGCGTCGCCTTCGGCTCGTGGGGCACCTCGATCATCGACCTCCGCAAGGCGGGGGCGAAGCCCGGGGACAAGGTCAAGATCCGGTTCGAGCTCGGCCGTGACGGCTGCGGCGGCAACGACGGCTGGTACGTCGACAACGTCCGGTTCGTGATCTGCCTGAAGAAGCACCACCGTGCGGCGGCGACCCTGGGTCGCTCCGCCACGGAGAGCTGAGCAGCACCTAGCACCACCCCGCACCACCAGCGAGGGCCCCGCCGGATCTCCGGCGGGGCCCTCGTGCTGTCCGTGGTCGAGCCTGCGCCGTTGGTCGAGCTCGTCGAGACCCCGGACGTCCCCGGTGGTTGAGGAGGTTGCGCTGGCAACCGTCTCGAAACCACCGGCGGCTGCCCGTCGGCCTGCGGGGTCGCTTGTGGTTGCGGTGGTCGAAGAACGGGGGACGTGGTCGCCGTTCGCTGGGGTGGAGCGCGAGGTGGTCACCGTCGGTTTCTCGGCCGATGGTCGGCGGTGGTCGTCGTGCTTGTGGTCGCCGTCGTCGTCCCGGGATTCCGGCTACCGACCTGTCCCAGCAAGCGACTCCGAAGGCTCGGAGGATTTTGCCTTCGGATGTCCCAGAAGCCTGTGGAACAAGGGGTTCTGGGCGTCTCGACTGTCGGCGGCCGGTGCTGGGATGGATCCATGGCAGCCCTCCCGCTCACGCACCCGGACCTCGATGGTCCCGGCGGCTGGCTGCCCTGGAGGCCAACCAGTGCGAGCTGGATCGGCGTGAGATCGCCAAGTTCGAGATGGCGACCGAGTGGGCGGCCGCGCACCCGGTCGACGACCTCGACGACGCCGCCACCGTGGAGGGCACCGAGGGGGAGCTGGCGATCGCCGGCCCCGGCGCGCCGTTGGTCGCGGAGTTCTGCGTCGCCGACTTCGCCCTCGCGGTCGGGGTGACCACCGACGCGGGCCGGTCCTACCTCGGGGATGCGGTCGAGGTCCGCCACC
>NZ_DASWVI010000172.1:0-5448 GCF_036401255.1 Nocardioides sp.
CAGCTCGGCCGCGGTGCGCTCGAGGTCACGGTGCATGACGAGCAGGTCGCCGTCGGGCTGCGGCATCACGACCGCCGGGTCGGTCGCCAGGTAGGTCAGCCCGTGCTCGGCGACCAGGCCGAGCTCGTCGTCGCGGATCAGTGGGTTGTTCTGGATCAGCACGTGCGCGCTGCTGCACGAGTCGTGGGCGAAGCCGCCGAGCGTGAGCTCCTCGGTGCGGGTGTTGCCTCCGACGGTGTCGTTGGCCTCGAGGACGAGGACCTCGAGGCCGGCGCGGGCCAGGTACGCCGCGGCGACCAGCGAGTTGTGGCCGGCGCCGACGACGACGACCTCGGCCTCGGGTGGAAGCGTTGCGGCCGCGGGGCGGGGGTGGGCGGACGTCATGCGGGCGAGGGTCGCACCTGCCACAACCGTTTGCAAGAGCGGCCGACTCGACGGCAGACCACCGCCCGACCGGGAGCGGGCTGAGGCATGGTGTTTCTGCGTAGGTGCTTGACAGAGTGTGGCGCCGTTCACAAGACTGCGGGAGCCGCAATCGATTGCGACACACGGTGCAGTATCGAGGAGGAAGCATGTCCCACGATTCACGCCGCCGGGGCCTGACCGCCCTGGCCCTGACGGGTGCGCTGGCCTTCGGCCTGGCCGCCTGCGGTGGCAGCGACTCCGATGGTGACGGTGGCGGTGGTGACTCCGGCAGCCCGATCACGATCGGAACATCGCTCCCCCTCACCGGTGAGTTCTCCCAGCCCGGCCAGGCGGCCGAGCAGGGCTACAAGATCTGGCAGGACACGGTCAACGCCGCCGGCGGTCTGCTGGGCCGTGACGTCGAGCTGGTCGTCAAGGACGACGCGTCGAACCAGAACACGATCGTCGCCGACTACAACGCGCTGATCGGCCAGGACAAGGTGGACCTCCTCCTCGGGACCTTCTCCTCGCTGCTCAACCTGCCGGCCTCCGCGGTCGCCGAGAAGAACCAGATGGTCTACGTCGAGCCGGCCGGCGGGTCCCCCGACATGTTCAACCGGGGCTTCCAGTACCTCTTCTTCGCCCAGCAGGCCACCGCCGACCGGCAGGGCCTGGTGTTCGCGGACTGGGTGGCGAACCTGCCGGAGGACCAGCGGCCGAAGACCGCGGCGTACCCGACCCTCGACGACCCGTTCGCCGCGCCCGTCGTGGAGGGCGCGAAGGCAGCGCTCGAGGCGGCCGGCGTCGAGACCGTCTACGAGGAGACCTACGCGATCGACACCAAGAACTTCGACACGATCGTGAGCGCCATGAAGAGCAAGGACCCCGACCTGGTCTTCCACGGCGCGCAGTTCGAGGACGGCGTCGGCATGACGCGCGCGATGCTCAAGGCGGACTTCAAGCCCGACATGTTCTTCGAGACCAACGCGCCCTCGTTCGGCGATCAGTACTCCGAGGGCGTCGGCGCCGACAACACTGAGGGCGTGTTCTACGCCGTGAGCCACCACCCCGACGCCGACACCCCCGGCAACGCCGAGTTCGTCAAGGCCTACGAGGACGAGTACGGCGGCCTCCCGCCGGAGGATGCCGCCGACGCGTACGCCGCCGGTCAGGTCCTGCAGGCCGCCGTGGAGGCGGTCGGCAGCATCGACGACCAGGGCGCGCTCGCCGACTGGCTGCGCGAGAACGAGGTCGACACCATCCTCGGCCCGCTCTCGTGGGCCGACACCGGAGCGCCGACCGGCGAGTTCCTCATCGGTCAGTGGCAAGACGGTGTCGCCCAGATCGTGCTCCCGGAGGAGGCCTCCACCGCGGAGATCGAGCTGGAATGGTCCCCGGGCGGCGCCGGCTGATGACCGAGCTGCTCCAGACCCTCCTCCTCGGGCTGCTGCTGGGCGGCGTGTACGCCCTGGCCGCGAGCGGGCTCACCTTGATCTTCGGCGTCATGCGGGTGATCAACATCGCCCACGGCGCGTTCTTGATCCTGGGAGCCTTCGTCACCTACTGGCTGTGGGACGCCTTCGGGATCGACCCGCTGCTGGCCATCGTGTTCACCACCCCGATCGTGTTCGGGCTCGGGTGGATCACCTACAAGGTGGTGGTGTCGCCGGTGCGCACCGCGCCGATGGCCTCGACGGTGCTGCTGACCTTCGGGCTGGCGCTGGTCGTCGAGGGTGCGATGGGGGAGATCTGGGGCAACAACTCGACCGCGATCAGGCCGTCGTACGTCGACGAGTCCTTCACCTTCGGCGGGCTGTTCCTGCCCAAGGCCCAGGTGTACGGCGGCCTGATCGCGGTCGTGGTCCTCGCCCTCCTCTGGGTCGTGCTGACCAAGACCTGGCTCGGGCGGGCGATCCGTGCCGCGGCGACCAACCCGGCCTCGGCCGAGCTGGTCGGCATCAAGGTGGCCTCCGTGGCGGCCCTGGTCTTCGGCCTCGGGATCGCGGCCGCCGGTGCCGGCGGCGCGATCACCGGGGTGCTCTACCCGTTCGTCCCCGGCTCGCACTACCAGTGGATCGCGCGGCTCCTGGCGATCGTGGTGCTGGGCGGTCTCGGCAGCCTGAACGGCGCAGTGCTGGGCGCCTTGATGTTCGGCCTCGCGGAGACCCTGACGTCGGCGTACTGGTCGCCGGCCTGGGCCACCGCCGTCCCCTACGCCATCGTGTTCGCGGTGCTCCTGATCCGTCCCCAGGGCCTGCTCGGCACCCGTCTCCGAGAGGATGCGGTGGCCACCGCATGAGCATCGAGAACCCCGAGAGCTCCGAGATCGTCGTCCCGAGCACCGCTGGGCCTCGCTGGCGCGGGCTGCTCCGGCCGGTGTGGGTGGGGCGGGCGCTCGCCGTCGCCGCAGCCGTGCTCCTGGTCGTCTATCCGCTGGTGAGCGACGACCTCTACTACCAGAACATGATCATCCTGGCGCTGGTGTTCGCGATCGGTGCCAGCGGCCTGAGCATCATCTCGGGCTTCGCGGGCTACATCTCCCTCGGCCAGGGCGCGTTCATCGGCCTCGGTGGCTACACGATCGGGGTGTTGGCGACCCGGCATCCCGACGTCAGCGTGTGGCTCTGGGTGCCGGTCGGCGGCCTGGTGGCGGCCGCGGTGGCCCTGGTGCTCGGGTTCGTGTCGCTGCGATCCAGCGGTCCGTCGTTCGTGATCATCACCGTCGCCTTCCTGTTCCTCGTGCAGGTGATCGCGGTCAACTGGATCTCGCTGACCAACGGCACCGCCGGCCTCACGCTGCCGCTCCCGACGTGGGACCGCGACATCGCGAACTGGCCGTTCTACTACGTGCTGGTCGGCCTCCTCGCCGTCCAGCTGCTGATGACCTGGTGGATCCGCAGGACCAAGCTCGGCATGGGCCTGATCGCGATCCGCGAGGACGAGACCAAGGCCGCGACGATCGGCATCAGCCTGCCGACGCAGAAGATCATCGCCTTCATGGCGAGCGCCGTGTTCGTCGGCATGGCGGGGGCCGTCTACGGCTACTACCTGACGTTCATCGATCCCCGCGGCATGTTCAGCATCCTGCTCAGCGTGCAGCTCGTCTTGTCGATGCTGATCGGCGGCAAGGCGACTCTGTGGGGCCCGGTGCTCGGGGCGTTCTTCATCGAGTGGCTCAACGAGACGGCCAACAACGACTGGGGCGGCGGCAACACGCGGCTGTTCCTGTTCGGTGGCCTGCTGGTGGCCGTGGTGATCTTCCTGCCGCAGGGCATCTTGCCGGCGGTCGCGTCGCTCCTCGACTGGCGACGGACCCACGGTCGGGCCGGCCTGGTCGGGGCGCGGATCGGGACGGGCGGCAGCCTCGCGTCCATCACCGACCGGGTGCAGCTCGTCGACCGTTCCGAGATCCCCGACAGGCCGATCCTCGAGGTCAAGGACCTCCGCAAGTCGTTCGGTGGGGTCAAGGCCGTCGACGGCGCATCCTTCACCGTGCCCGAGGGATCGATCACCGGACTGATCGGACCGAACGGCTCGGGCAAGACCACGATCTTCAACCTCATCGACAACACGATCCGCGCCGACGGCGGCGAGATCTGGCTCGCCGGTCAGCGGATCGACGGACTCCCGTCGTGGGAGCGGGCGCACCGCGGCCTGGGCCGGACCTTCCAGATCACCCGGCTGTTCCGCGAGATGACCGTGCTGGAGAACGTCGTCGCCGTACAGCGCACCTTCTCGGTGGCCCAGCTCGGACGGGTCGCCGTCAGCGGGCCCGAGGCGAAGGCGGCCGAGGAGCTGCTGGAGTTCGTGGGGATGCGGGCGTTCCGCGACCAGAAGGCCCGGGCGCTGTCCTACGGCCAGCAGAAGCTCGTCGAGCTCGCCCAGATCCTCATGCTCGACCCCAAGGTGATCCTGCTCGACGAGCCGGCCGGCGGCATCAACCCGGTGCTCATCGAGCGGATGGGCGAGATGATCCGCGAGCTGAACTCCTACGGGAAGACGTTCCTGCTGGTCGAGCACAACATGCCGTTCGTGCTCGGGATCTGCGACCCGATCCACGTCCTGGCCCGGGGCCGGACGATGGCGTCCGGCACCCCGGACCAGATCCAGCGGGACCCCGCCGTCATCGACGCCTACCTGGGCGACGACTTCGTGCTCGAGGACAAGGTGCAGGCATGACGCAGGAGCCGATGCTGAGGATGCAGGGCGTGGTCGCCGGCTACGGCGGCGGCGACGTGCTCCAGGGTGTGGACATCACGGTCGCGAAGGGAGCGGTCGCCTGCATCGTCGGACCCAACGGCGCCGGCAAGTCCACGGTCCTCAAGACCGTCAGCGGCCTGCTCAGCCCGCGCCTGGGCGAGGTGCACCTCGAGGGCGAGCCGATCCACAAGGCGTCCGCGGCCGAGATCCTCGAGCGCGGCATCTCCCAGGTGCCGCAGAGCAACGCGCTCTTCCCGCACATGTCGGTGCGAGAGAACGTCCTGCTCGGTGCGTACATCATCCGCCGCAAGAAGGCTCTGGTGCAGGAACGCTACGACCAGGTGGCGTCGCTGTTCCCCATCGTCGCCGACCGCTGCAACGACAACGCCGGCAACCTCTCCGGCGGGCAGCGTCGGATGGTGGAGTTCGCCCGGTCGCTGATGCTCGACCCGGTGCTGCTGCTCCTCGACGAGCCGTCGCTCGGGCTGGACCCCAAGGCGCTCCAGTCGCTCTACGACTCCGTGATGGTGCTGCGCGAGAGCGGCAAGACGATCCTGATCGTCGAGCAGAACGTCCGGTTCGGCATGAAGATGGCCACCGACGGCATCGTCATGGAGTCCGGGAAGGTCGTGACCCAGCGCGGCGCGGCCGCGGTCCTGGCTGACCCGCACATCGCCCAGATGTATTTCGGGGGCACGGTCTCCGGCGCGGAGACCGAGGGTGCGCCCGAGGTGCCGGTCGTCCAGCCGTCGACCTGACGGCGGTCGCCGGCACTCGGTGCCGGCCGACCGTCGGGCATGCGATGAGTCCGCCGGCTCGCGTCGGTCTGTCTGGAGGACGGAC
>NZ_DASWVI010000173.1:0-6469 GCF_036401255.1 Nocardioides sp.
CCAACGGAGGCGATCAACGGCCGGCTCGAACACCTCCGCGGCTCAGCGCTCGGATTCCGCAACCTCACCAACTACATCGCCAGATCGCTGCTCGAGACCGGAGGCTTCAGACCACAACTACACCCTGGATTGTGAAGAGCCAGGAAACGATCGGGCCGAGGTTGGTGGCGGCTACGGGCGCCGCAACCGGAAGAAGGACGGCTCCAGCCAGACCTTGTGGTCCTCCCCGGCGTCGCCGTACCAGTGCACCTTGGCGCGGATCTTGAACCTGCCGGGGTGGGTCCCGTAGCGGCAGAAGCGGAAGTGGGCGCGGTCGCGCGCCGGGTCGGAGTCGGAGAAGTACGCACCGGAGGCGATCGTCTCGCCGGTCCGGTCGTCGAGGAACGTCTCGAGCGTCCAGTCGTCCGAGGGCAGGGTCAACACGTAGCGGTAGGCGTAGTTGCGGCACCCGTTGCGGAGCCGGCCGTCGTCGGCGTGGGTGCGCCCGTAGTCCGAGCGGTCGCGCTGCCGCTCGTGCGACGAGGAACCGACGAGCCCGCCGACCAGCCCCGAGATCGGGTCGGTGGGCTCGTCGGCCAGCGCGGGGACGGCGGTGAGCGCACCCGCGGCGAGGGTCGCCGAGGTGAGCAGCGTCGCGAGCCGTGTGACGGACGTCATGCCCGGTCCAACGCGGCACCCGCGCCGCGGGTTACGCCGCCAGCCCGGGGGAGCCTGGCGGGCGGGCTGCGCTCAGAGGGGGATGTTGCCGTGCGCGCCGCGGCGTACGCCGCCGCTCTGGACCGCGTCGTCGATGGCCCGGGCGAGCGCGCTGCGCGTGGTCTCGGGGCTGACCACCTCGTCGACCACGCCGATCTCCACAGCCTTGTCGACGCCGCCGGCGATCCGCTCGTGCTCGGCGGCCAGCTCGGCCTCGACCTGGGCCCGGATGTCGGGGGCGACCTCGGCGAGCCGGCGCCGGTGCAGGATCCGGATCGCGGCGACCGCGCCCATGACGGCCACCTCGGCGCCGGGCCAGGCGAACACCTTCGTGGCACCCAGTGAGCGGGCGTTCATCGCGATGTAGGCGCCGCCGTACGTCTTGCGGGTGACGAGGGTGACCCGTGGGACCACGCACTCGCCGAAGGCGTGCAGCAGCTTCGCGCCGCGGCGCACCACACCGTCCCACTCCTGGCCGACGCCGGGGAGGTAGCCGGGCACGTCGACGAGCACCACGAGCGGCACGCCGAACGCGTCGCACATCCGCACGAACCGCGAGGCCTTCTCCGCCGAGAGCGAGTCCAGGCAGCCGCCGAGCCGCAGCGGGTTGTTGGCGACGACGCCGACCGTGCGACCGCCGAGGCGGCCGAGGGCGGTCACGATGTTGGGCGCCCACCGGGCGTGCAGCTCCTGCATGGTGCCCTCGTCGAGCACCGACTCCACGAGCGGGTGCACGTCGTAGGCGCGCTTCTTGGACTCCGGCAGCAGCGCGGCCAGGTCGCGGTCCTCGACGTCGGCCACGACCAGGGAACCCTGGGAGCCGAGGAGGGCGGCGACGCCCCGAGCCCGGTCCAGAGCCTCGCGCTCGCTCTCGGCGAGGATGTGGACGACGCCGGAGCGGCGACCGTGCGGTTCGGGGCCGCCGAGCCGCAGCATGTCGACGTCCTCGCCGGTCACCGACCGCACCACGTCGGGCCCGGTGACGAAGATCCGGCCCTCGGGACCGAGGACGACGACGTCGGTGAGCGCGGGGCCGTACGCCGCGCCGCCGGCCGCGGGTCCGAGCACCACGGAGATCTGCGGGATCTTCCCCGAGGCCTGGGTCATCACCTGGAAGATCCGGCCGACCGCGTGCAGGGAGAGCACGCCCTCGGCGAGCCGCGCGCCCCCGGAGTGCCAGAGACCGATGATCGGCACCCCGTCGGTCATCGCCCGGTGGTAGGCGTCGACGACCACGCGGCAGCCGACGTCACCCATCGCGCCGCCCATCACGGTCGCGTCGGAGCAGAACGCGACCACCGGCGTACCGTCGACGCGGCCGACCGCGGCGAGCATCCCGGAGTCGTCGTCGGGGGTGATCAGCTCCAGCGTGCCCTCGTCGAGGAGTGCGCCGAGGCGGTGGACGGGGTTGCGGGGGTCCTGCTCGCGCGGGAGCTTGGCGGGCTTGGTGGCGGTGGCGGTCACAGTCGTCGGTGTCCTTCCGGGGCTCAGACCGAGCCGAAGGCGACGGCGACGTTGGCGCCGCCGAAGCCGAAGGAGTTGTTGAGGGCGGCGATGTCGCCCAACGGCAGGTCGCGGGCCTTGGTGGCGATGTCGAGCTCGACCTGGGGATCGAGGTCGTCGAGGTTGATCGTCGGCGGCGAGACCCGGTGGTGCAGGGCCAGCACGGTGGCGACCGACTCGAGTGCCCCGGCGCCACCGAGCAGGTGCCCGGTCATCGACTTGGTGCTGGTGACCACGACCTCGTCGGCGTGCGCGCCGAGCGTCGCGTGGATCATCAGGCCCTCGGCGATGTCGCCCTGCGGGGTAGAGGTCGCGTGGGCGTTGATGTGCGCGATGTCGCCGGGGCTCAGCTCCGCCTCGCTGAGCGCCCGCTGGATCGCGCGGGTGCCGCCGCGCCCGCCCGGGTCGGGCTGGGCGATGTCGTGGGAGTCGGCGGTGATGCCCGCGCCGAGCACGGTGGCGTAGATGCGGGCCCCACGCGCCAGGGCGTGCTCCTCGGACTCCAGCACGAGCGCGCCGGCGCCCTCACCGAGGACGAAGCCGTCGCGTCCGGTGTCCCAGGGCCGCGAGACCGAGGCGGGGTCCCGGCCGTCGTCGCCGCTCGCGGTCTTGGACAGCGCCATCATGTTCGCGAACGCCGCCATCGGCAGCGGGTGGATCGCCGCCTCGGTGCCGCCGGCGACCACGACGTCGGCCCGGCCGAGCCGGATCTGGTCCAGGGCCAGCGCGATGGCCTCGTTGCCGGAGGCGCACGCCGACACCGGGGTGTTGACCGCCGCCCGGGCTCCGACGTACAGGCTGATGTTGGCCGCCGGGGCGTTGGGCATCAGCATCGGCACCGCGAGCGGGGAGACCCGCCGCGGCCCCTTCTCGCGCAGCGCGTCGTAGTTGTCCAGCAGTGTGGTGACGCCTCCGATGCCGGAGGCCATCGCCACGCCGACCCGGTCGCCGTCGAGGCCGCCGTCACCGACGGCGCCCTCGAGCCCGGCGTCGGCCCACGCCTGCATCGCCGCGATCATCGCGAACTGCGAGGAGCGGTCCAGCCGGCGGGCCTTGACCCGCTCGAGGACCTCGCTGGGCTCGACGGCGATCCGTCCGGCGATCTTGACCGGCATCTCCTCGACCCACTCGTCGGTCAGGCGCCGCACCCCCGACCGCCCGTTGACGAGGGCGTCCCAGGTGCTCGCCACGTCACCACCGACCGGGGAGGTGACCCCGAGGCCGGTGACGACGACTCGCTTGGAAGACATGCTGCTCCTTGGTGGCTGACGGGGTGGCTCGACGGGCTCGGCGACCGGGTCGGTCGCTCAGGCCTGGGCGCGCTCGATGAACGCGACCGCGTCGCCGACGGTCTTGAGGTTCTTGACCTCGTCGTCGGGGATCGAGACGCCGAACTTCTCCTCGGCGGCCACGACGACCTCGACCATCGACAGCGAGTCCACGTCGAGGTCGTCGACGAAGGACTTGTCGAGCTGGACGTCGTCGGCGTCGATGCCGGCGACCTCGTTGACGATGTCGGCGAGGTCGGCGCGGATCTCTTCGGTCGTGGCCATGGAGGTGGTGCCTTTCGGTTGAGGTGTTGGATCGAACGGGTGTGACGGGACCGGTAGGACCGGGGCTAGGGGACGATGACGACCTGCGCGGCGTACGCGAGGCCGGCACCGAAGGCGATCAGCAGGGCCGTGTCGCCGCTGCGCGCCTCGCCCTCCTGGATCATCCGGTCGAGCGCGAGGGGGATCGACGCGGCGGAGGTGTTGCCCTGCTCGGCGATGTCGCGGGCGATGCGCACCCGGTCGGGGAGCTTCATCGCGCGCGCCATGGCGTCGGTGATGCGCATGTTGGCCTGGTGCGGGACGAAGACGTCGAGGTCGTCGATGCCGACGCCGGCACGGTCGAGGGCGAGCTGGCCGATCTTGGCCATGGAGTACGACGCCCACCGGAACACGGCGTTGCCCTGCATGACGAGGTGGGGCATCCGCGGGTTGTCGCTGGCGATCACGTCGCGCCAGTCCTCGCGCTGCCGGATCAGCTCGAACTGCTCGCCGTCGGAGCCCCACACCACCGGGCCGATGCCCGGGCTGTCGGTGGGTCCGACGATCGCGGCCCCGGCGCCGTCGGCGAAGATGAACGCGGTGCCGCGGTCGCCGACGTCGGTGAGGTCGGAGAGCCGCTCGACCCCGATCACGAGCACGTGCCCGGCGCTGCCGCCGCGGACCATGTCCGCCGCCATCGCGACGCCGTGGCAGAACCCGGCGCAGGCGGCGGAGATGTCGAACGCCGCGGCCTGGTCGGTGCCGAGCTCGTGGGCGATCGCGGTCGCGATCGCGGGGGTCTGGATCAGGTGGGTGACGGTCGCGACGATCACGCAGTCGATCTGGCGCGGGTCGATGCCCGCGCGGTCGATCGCCGCGCGCGCGGCCGCCACCGACATCACCTGGACGGTCTCCTCGGGGGTGGCCCAGCGGCGCTGCTTGATGCCGGAGCGCTGCTGGATCCACTCGTCGCTGGAGTCGATCGCGTCGACGACCTCGGCGTTGGGGATCACCCGCGAGGGTCGGTAGGACCCGATGCCGAGGATCCCGGCGTGCCGGGCCCCGTGGGCCTGCTCGATCGTGGCCATCAGGCTCCTCCCTCGGGGTGCAGGCGCAGCAGGGGTTGTCCGGGCGAGACCAGGTCGCCGTCCTCGACGAGCCACTCGACGACGGTGCCGCCGTGCGGGGCGCTGACCAGCGTCCGGTCCCGCAGGCTCGCGACCTCGCCGACCGCGGCGCCCGGCGTGAGCACGTCGGTGCCGGCCGCGGTGCCGTCCTGGTGGAAGGTCCCCTTGGCGGGGGAGACCACCATCCGCCAGGTGGGGGTGGTCTCCAGGCCGGAGGACTCGCCGTGCTTGGCGCAGAACGCGCGCGCGTCGTCGAGCTGGTCGGGGGTCTTGAGCGCGAAGGTCTCCACGCCCTTGAGGGCCCGCTTGGCGATGCCGGTCAGCGTGCCGGCCGGCGGCATCTCCAGGATGCCGGTGACGCCGAGGTCCTCCATGGTCTCCAGGCACAGGTCCCACCGCACCGGGCTGGCGATCTGGCCGACGAGCCGGGCGAGCACCTCGCGACCGTCGTGGACCACCCGGCCGTCGCGGTTGGAGATCACGCGGGTGCGCGGGTCGTGCACCGACACCGACCGGGCCAGCGCGGCGAGGTGGCCGACGGCGGGCTCCATGTGGTGGGTGTGGAAGGCGCCGGCGACGCTGAGCGGCATCAGCCGCGCCTTCGCCGGCGGCTCGGCGGCGAGGGCCTCGAGCTGCTCGAGGGTGCCGGCGGCCACGATCTGGCCCGGACCGTTGTCGTTGGCGGGGGTGAGCCCGTGCTTGTCGATCGCGGCAAGCACCTCCTCGCGGTCGCCGCCGAGGAGGGCGGTCATCCCGGTCGGGGTGGTGGCGGCCGCCCGCGCCATCGCGTTGCCGCGCTCGCGGACCAGCACCATCGCCTGCTCGGCGGTGATCACGCGCGCCCCGGCCGCGGCGGCGATCTCACCGACGCTGTGCCCCGCGACCGCGCCGATCTGCTCGAAGGCGTCCGCGGGGTGGGGGAACAGCTCCAGCGCGGCGACCAGGCCGGTCGCGACCAGCAGCGGCTGGGCGATCTTGGTGTCCCGGATGGTCTCCGCGTCCGCCTCGGTGCCGTAGTGGGCGAGGTCGAGGTCGGCGACGGTCGAGAGCCACGAGAACCGGGCGGCGAACGTCGGGTCCTCGAGCCAGGGCCGGAGGAAGCCGGGTGTCTGAGCACCCTGGCCGGGGGCGACGATGACGAGCACCCGTCCACTCTGCCGGGAACCCGGCCCGGACCTCGCCTCCGGCCCGCACGAATCGGTCCGCGATCCTTTGTGGGGTTCCTACAAAAGCAGCGTCAGCCGTCCACGGTGCCGCCGCGCCCGGACTGACGGCCCGACTGCCGGCCCGACTGACGGCCGAGCACGAGCGCGATCTCGAGCGTGAACGCGTCGCGCGGCTGCCCGGGGGAGAGCCCGGTGAGCTCCGCGACCTGGCGCAGCCGGTAGCGCACGGTGTTCGGGTGCACGAACAGCGCCCGACCGGTCGCCTCGATCGAGGCGCCGTGCTGGAAGTACGACGCGAGCGTCTCGATCAGCGTCCCGCGGGCCCGCAGCAGCGGCAGGTAGACCTCGTCGACCAGGTGCCGGCGGGCGTGCCCGTCACCGGCGAGTGCCCGCTCCGGGAGCAGGTCGGCGCTGCGCACCGGCCGGGGTGCCTCGGGCCAGCCCG
>NZ_DASWVI010000174.1:0-2114 GCF_036401255.1 Nocardioides sp.
CTGCTGCACCCCCTGGCCGCGGCCCCGCGGGTCCGCGCCCCCCGCGAGGCCGTCGCATGACCACGACCACGACCGCGACCGCGACCGCGACCACGACCATGACCATGACCACCGCCGGCGCCCGGTCCGCGCGGCCCCGGCCGGTCACGGTGTCGCCGCTCAGCAGGCCACCGGCGCGGCTGCTGGTCGTGTGGCTGGTCGTGCTGGTCTCCTGCGTGGCCTGGCGGCGCGGCGTCTACTACTCCGGCGGCCTGGACGTCGTCGTGGCGGCGAAGGCCGCGCTCGGGGTGCTGGCCCTGGCGCTGGCGATCACCGCACCGAGGTCGGGGCCGGCGTGGTCGCGCCTGCGGGCCGGCCCGGTGCCCTGGATCGCGGTCTACCTGGGGGTCTCGGTCGCGGGCGGGCTGTTGCACGGCACCGGATTCGCGACCGCCGTGCTCGCCGCGCGGGTCATGCTGATCACCGTGACGGTGGTGGCCCTGGTCCGGGCCTACCCGTGGCCGGAGCTGCTCGGTTCGCTCACCACGGCGATGCTGCTGCTCGCCGGGGTCGGCACCGTCACCGGGCTCGGGTCGCTGGCGTCCTCGGGACGCCTGTACGGCGGTGTCCCGCCGCTGAACGCCAACGAGCTCTCGCTCCTGGTGGGCGTGCCGCTGGTCTGCCTCGCCTGGCGCTGCCTGAACCGGGAGGCCCGCTGGTGGGACGTGGCCGCGGTGCCGGTCCTCCTGGCGGTGGTCTGGCTGACCGGCACCCGCACCGGCCTCGTCGCGCTGCTGCTCGCGTTCGCGCTGCTGGTCGTGATGACGGCACGGATCCCGGCGGCGCTGGTGGTCGTCGGGGTGCTCTGCTTGCCGGTGCTGCTGTTCGTGGCCTTCCTGACCCCGCTGGTCTCGGGCTATGCCACCCGGGGCGACGCGGCCGCCACCTTGACCCTGAACTCGCGCACCGTCGCGTGGGAGGCGGCGTTCCACTACGCCGACAGCGGATCCGCGCAGCTGCTCGGCTCCGGTCTGGCCGTCAAGGAGATCCCGGTCTCGGCGCTGTACCGCAGCGAGCAGATCCTGGACAGCACCTGGGTCTCCGCGGTCGTGCAGGTGGGCGCGGTCGGCACCGCGGTCCTCGCGCTGATGGTCGTCCTCACCCTGGGGCGCGCGCTGACGGCCGCGCCACCGCTGCGGTCGCTGACCGTCGCCGTCCTCGCCCTCCTCGTGGTCCGCAGCGCGCTCGAGAGCGGGCTCTTCGACGCGTCGCCGGCGTACGTGCCGTTCCTCTGCTTCGCCCTGGCCGTGCCGTCCGGCCGGCGCGCCTCGACCGTCCCGACCAGGGAGCCCTCATGACGTTCCGCATCCTCGTCGTCTGCACCGCGAACCTGTGCCGCTCACCCCTCGTGGCGGCGCTGCTCGCCCACGACCTCGATCCGACCGGCGGCGGTCGGCCCGTCGCCGTCTCGAGCGCGGGCATCAACGCCCTCTCCGGCGAGCGTGCCTGCCCGGAGATGGCGCAGCTGGTCGCGGCCCACTGGCTGCCCGTGGCCCGGCTCGCCGAGCACCGCGCCGTCCAGCTGACGCTCGAGCAGGTCGCCGTCGCAGACCTGATCCTGACCGCTGATCGACGGGCGCGCTCCGAGGTGCTCAAGATGGCGCCCCTGGCCGCACCGCACACGTTCACGGTGCGCGAGGCCGCCGCCCTCGTCACGCGCACCGATCCCCGGACCTGCGGCGCGTCGACCGAGGACCGGCTGTGGTCGTGCGTGGCCACCATGCACGCCCATCGGGGCCTCACCGACCTCCCGCGCACCCGGCACGTCCTCGCGCTGCCCACGGCACTGCGCCCGCTGAGCATCCACGACCACGACCTCCCCGACGCGCACCAGCGCGACCTGGCACCGCACCGGGTCGTCCTGCGTCTCGCCACGAGCGCCGCCGGCCGGCTGGGCGCGAGCCTGTCGGCCTGCGTGACCTCCGGGGTCGGGTGAGCCATGGACGTCGAGGTGCTCCTGGCCGAGGACGGGTTGCGCGGCTGGCACGTCGCCCTGGTCGACGAGCTCGCGGCCGCGGCGCTCTCGGTGCGCGTCGCCACGGTGCCCCACGGCCGCACCTGGGACGCCGACGTCG
>NZ_DASWVI010000175.1:0-4009 GCF_036401255.1 Nocardioides sp.
CCCCACCGCGGCGGCGGTCGCCGGCGCGGGTGCCGGGGACTCGCCGTCACATCCCACCGTGGTCGCGGCCAGCAGCAGGGCGAGGGCCAGCGCGCGCATCATGCCCCTGGGACGGGACCCGGGTCGCGGAAGTTGCCGTGAGATCTGCCCATGACATCTGCCCGTGACATCTGTCATGTCGACCTCATGACGCCCGGGCGAGGGACGAGCGCCCCGCGGCCACGAGGCTGGGGCCCATGACCTCCATCGAGACCGTTCGCGCGGGCAGCCCGGCCGGCAGCCGACAGGTCCCGGCGGTCCGCCTCGCGGGAGTCACCAAGGACTTCGGCCCCGTGCACGCCGTGCGCGGGATCGACCTGGAGCTCCGGCAGGGCGAGATCGTCGCGTTCCTCGGTCCCAACGGCGCCGGCAAGACCACGACCATCGACATCATCCTGGGGCTCTCCCGGCCCACCACCGGCACCGCCGAGGTGCTCGGCCTGGCGCCGCGCGAGGCCATCGCCCGCGGCCTGGTCTCCGCCGTCATGCAGACCGGCGGCCTGCTCAAGGACCTCACGGTCCGCGAGACCGTGGCGTACACCGCGAGCCTGTTCGCCGACACCCGACCGGTGGCCGAGGTGCTCGAGGACGCCGGCATCACCGCGATCGCCGACCGGCGTGTCGCGAAGTGCTCGGGCGGCGAGCAGCAGCGGCTCCGGTTCGCGATGGCGCTGCTCTCCGACCCTGCACTGCTGCTGCTCGACGAGCCGACCACGGGGATGGACGTCGAGGGCCGTCGCGCGTTCTGGTCGGCGATCCGCCGCGACGCCGAGCAGGGCCGGACCGTGCTGTTCGCGACGCACTACCTCGAGGAGGCCGACCAGTACGCCGACCGCATCGTGCTGGTCAGCCAGGGCCGGGTCGTCGCCGACGGCACCGGCTCCCAGATCAAGTCCCTCGCCAGCGGCCGGACCGTCCGCGCGACACTGCCGGGCGCCGACCCCGAGCAGCTCACCGGGCTGCCCGGCGTCACGGGCGTCGACCTCCGCGGCGACACCGTCCTGGTCCGCACCCGCGACAGCGACGCCGTGGCGCGCCACCTGCTCACCCACACCGACGCCCGCGACCTCGAGATCACCTCCCACGGACTCGAGGACGCCTTCCTCAGCCTGACCGGAGACGCCCGATGAGCACCACGACCACCGCGATCGACCCCACCGTCCGCCGGGTCCCGCCGCGGGGCGGCTTCAACCGGCGGGTGCTGCGCATCGAGCTGCTCCGCATGGTGCGCAACCGCCGCACGGTCGTCTTCACGATGATCTTCCCGGCCGGCCTGTACTTCGCGATCACCGGCAGTGACACGACCTGGGACACTCCGGTCGGGTCGGGCAACGAGGCGGCGTACATCCTCATCTCGATGGCGCTGTACGGCGCCGCGCTGATCGCCGCCGCGTCCGGGGCCATGGTCGCCACGGAGCGTGCGCTCGGCTGGTCGCGCCAGCTGCGGCTCACCCCGCTCAACCCGGTCGCCTACGTCACGATGAAGGCGCTGGTCGCCCTCGCCATGGGCGCGCTCGCGATCGCGGTCGTCAACGCCTGCGGCGTCCTCCAGGGCCGCGCCGAGATGCCGGACGGCGTCTGGCTCGAAGCGGCGGCGGTGACGTTGTGCTGCACGCTGACGTTCGCGGCGCTGGGCGTGTTCATCGGCTACATCGTCCCCGGCGAGAACGCGATGCAGCTGCTGGGTCCCGGCCTGGCCCTGCTGTCGTTCCTCGGCGGCGTCTTCTGGCCGCTCACCGAGGGCAGCGGCCTGTGGCACGTCGCGGTCTTCACCCCGATGTACGGCGTCGCCGAGGTCGCCCGGTCGCCGTTGACCCACGAGCTGCCGTGGTACGCCCTGGTCAACGCCGTCGGCTGGCTCGCGCTGTTCGTGGCCGGCGCCGCGTGGCGGATGAGCAGGGACACGGCCCGCGTGTGACTACCCTTCCGAGCATGAGCGAGACCCCGCCCAACCGCATCGGTCGGGCGGGGCCGCTGTTCGCGGGCATCTGGCTGTTCTTCCTCGTCGACCCGCTGGTCGAGGGGTGGGCGCACCGCGACGAGGCCCGCGGCGTCGCCGGGATCCTCGCCACGGTCGCGTTCGCGACGGTCTACATGACGCTCTGGATCCGGATGCGCCAGGACCGCGCCCGCCTGGTCGCCGATCCTCCCCTGCGGTTCACCGCGCCGTACCTCGGCGCCCTCGTGGCGCTCGGCGGCGTCATGGTCGGCTGCCTGGGCGAGCAGGGCATGGCGAGCGTCGTGTACGTCGCCGTCGCCTCGGTCATGGTGTTCCCGCTGCGGCTCGCGGCGCCGGTCGTCGTCACGCTCGTCGCCGGCACGCTGGGGCTCAGCGCCGTCGAGGACTGGGGCAGCCAGGTCGGGCTCGCCTTCGGGGTCATGGCCGCGTCGGTCGCGATCTTCGGGTTGCGCACGGTGATGAGCCGCAACATCGCCCTGCTCCGGGCAGAGCAGGAGAACGCCCGCCTCGCGGTCGAGAACGAGCGCACCCGCTTCGCCCGCGACCTGCACGACATCCTCGGACACTCGCTGACGGTGATCACGGTCAAGGCGGAGCTGGCGCAGCGGCTGCTCGACCAGGACACGGCCGAGACCCGGGACCGGGCCCGCACCGAGCTCGCCGACCTCGAACGGCTCAGCCGCGACGCGCTCGCCGACGTACGCCGCGCGGTCGAGGGCTACCGCGACCTCACCCTCCCCGGCGAGCTGGCGCGGGCCCGCGCCGCGCTCGCGGCCGCGGAGGTCGAGGGCCACCTCCCGAACTCCGCCGACGACGTGCCCACCGAGCTGCGCGAGCTGTTCGCGTGGACGGTCCGCGAGGGGGTCACGAACGTCCTGCGCCACTCCGGTGCGCGCACCTGCGAGATCCGCCTGACGCCGACGAGCGCGGAGGTGCGCGACGACGGGCGCGGCAGTGCTCCGACCACCGGCGGCGGGTCGGGCCTGGCCGGCCTGCGCGAGCGCGCGGCCGCGGCCGGCGCCACCGTCGTGACCCGAGACCTCGCCCCCGGCTTCTCGCTGCGGGTGGCCCGATGATCCGGCTGCTGCTGGCCGACGACCAGGCCCTGGTGCGCGGCGCGCTCTCGGCTCTGCTCGGTCTCGAGCCGGACCTCGAGGTGGTCGCCGAGGTCGGCGCCGGCGACGAGGTGCTGCCCGCGGTCCTCGCCCACCGCCCCGACGTCGCGCTGCTCGACGTGGAGATGCCGGGCATCGACGGCATCACCGCGACCGCCGGCGTACGCCGCGAGGCGCCCGGCACCCGGGTGCTGATCGTGACCACGTTCGGGCGACCCGGCTACCTGCGGCGAGCGCTGCAGGCGGGGGCGTCGGGGTTCGTCGTCAAGGACACCCCCGCGGCGCAGCTCGCCGACGCCGTGCGTCGGGCGCACGCCGGGCTGCGGGTCGTCGACCCCGCGCTCGCCACCGACAGCCTGGTCGCCGGCGAGTCGCCGCTGACCGCACGGGAGACCGAGGTGCTGAGAGCGGCCCGGGACGGCGCACCCGTCGCGACGATCGCGGGGCGGCTGTTCCTCTCCGAGGGCACCGTCCGCAACCATCTCTCCGCGGCGATCGGCAAGACGGGCGCCAGCAACCGGGCCGAGGCCGTGCTCACCGCCGAGGGCAACGGCTGGCTGTGACCCTCTACGGTGGTCCCATGCGCCCGGTCATTCTCGGAACCCTGGCTGCCCTGGCCGCCAGCCTGCTCACGCCTGCCGCCCACGCGCAGAGCCCCGACCACCCGTCCGCGTCCGTCTCCTCGCCGAGTGCGTCACCCAGCACCGCCCGGATGGTGCCCGGTCTGAAGGTCCGCCGCCTCGTCACGGGACTCGACCATCCGTGGGACGTGCGCCCGATCGGCGAGGGCCGGCTGATCTTCACCCAGCGCGACCGGGCGACCGTGTCGATCTGGACCGGCGGCCACACCCGCCGGGTGCGCGGCTTCCCCAGCAGCTCGGTGTGGGTCTCCGGG
>NZ_DASWVI010000176.1:0-9405 GCF_036401255.1 Nocardioides sp.
ATCGGCGAGTACCTCGGCTTGCTCGAGGACACCGGGCGCTACGACGACGAGCTCGAGGACGACCTCTACGAACGCACGGCCGTGGGCCAGTCGGCCCCGGTGCTGCGAGAGAGTCGCCCGGCGCCCGTGGCCGACCTGGCCGAGCGCCGACGTCCGACCGCTGTGAGCGCACCTGGCGTCGTCGCCGAGCTCTCCCGCATAACCACGCTGCACCCCCGCACCTACAACGAGGCGCGCACCGTGGGTGAGAACTTCCGCGACGGCGTGCCGGTGATCATGAACCTCTCGGAGATGGACGACGCCGACGCCAAGCGCCTGGTGGACTTCGCCGCCGGTCTCGTCTTTGCGACCCGTGGCACCATCGAGCGCGTCACCAACAAGGTGTTCCTGCTCTCGCCGCCGAACGTCTCGGTCGCCGCCGAGGACAAGCAGCGCATCGTCGAGGGCGGCTTCTTCAACCAGAGCTAGGACACACAACTTGCAAGCAGTCGGTCTCACGATCCACGTCGTCCTGTGGGTCTTCATCGCGCTGCTCTGGGTCCGGTTCGTCGTGGACTGGGTGCAGATCTTCGCGCGGTCGTGGGTCCCTCGTGGAGTGCTGCTGGTGCTCCTGGAGGCGGTCTACTCGGCGACGGACCCACCGATCAAGGCGCTGCGCCGGGTGATCCCGCCGCTGCGGATCGGGAGCATCTCGCTGGACCTGAGCTTCCTGATCGTGATGATCGGGGCCTACGTCCTGCTCCAGCTCAACGATCAGCTCCTCCTGAGCTGATCGGGTGCACACTGGTCAATCGGCGGTGGTGATGATCCTGCTGCAGCCACAGACGCTATTGTTCGACCGACAGTAACTTTGACGATCAATGAATGGGTGAGGTCATGCCGCTGACGCCTGAGGACGTGAGCAACAAGCGCTTTACTCCCGTCCGGCTCCGCGAGGGCTACGACATGGGTGAGGTCGACCAGTTCCTCGACGAGGTGGAGGCCGAGCTGGCGAGACTCACGAAGGAGAACGACGACCTCCGCTCCAAGCTGGCCGCCGCGCAGAGCTCCGGAGGCGCGACCGAGACGGCTCCTCAGCCGCGGGTCGAGGAGCGCGCTCCCGAGCCCGAGCCGGTCCCCGCGCCCGCGCCCGTGACGCCGGTCGCTCCGGTCGTCGCCGCGAGCCCGGTCGAGACGATCCGGGTCGAGACCGTTCCGGAGGCCTCCAACGCCGCGGCCCGCCTGCTCGAGATCGCGACGCGCAACGCCGACGAGCTGGTCGAGGACGCCAAGAACGAGGCCGACAAGATCGTGGGCGAGGCCCGCACCAAGGCCGAGCGCCTCGAGTCCGAGGCCAAGACCAAGGCCGACCGGATGGAGTCCGACGCCCGGACCCGTGCCCAGATGCTCGACTCCGAGACCGCCGAGCGGCGTCGCCAGATGTTCGGCGACCTGGAGAAGGAGCGCGACAAGCTCAACGGCGAGGTGGAGAACCTGCGCTCGTTCGAGCGCGAGTACCGCTCTCGCCTCAAGAGCTACTTCACCCAGCAGCTCGAGGCGCTCAGCGGCCCCAGCGACACCCCGATCTCGTCGGGTGACGAGGCGCGCGCGCCCAAGCGCCTGCGCTCCATCCTGGGTGAGGACGACGCCTGAGCGTCTGCACCATCACGCATCGGCGGCGGCCGGTCCCTCCCGAGGGGCCGGCCGCCGCCGTCGTGCGGGGCCCTGCGGTGGCCGAGGGGCCGCCGAACGGTTCTCGGATCGTGCGGTGTGCCGGATTGGAGGCGTTGGGGGTCACCGGCTACCCTCCACGCACACCTGTGGATCCAGCCGCAGGCGCCGAGGCCTGAGGAGGCCCGACCATGGCACGCACCACGAGGAAGTCGCTCGCTGGGCAGGCGGCCTCTGCCGCCCGCAAGGTGATCACGCGCCGCCCCGCCACGAAGACCGCTGCCGCGCCCGCGAAGAAGGCCGCGCCCGCGAAGAAGGCCGCGCCCGCGAAGAAGGCCGCGCCGGCCAAGAAGGCCGCGCCCGCGAAGAAGGCCGCGCCCGCGAAGAAGGCCGCGCCCGCCAAGAAGGCCGCGCCGGCCAAGAAGGCCGCGCCGGCCAAGAAGGCCGCGCCGGCCAAGAAGGCCGCGCCCGCCAAGAAGGCCGCGCCCGCCAAGAAGGCCGCGCCCGCCAAGAAGGCCGCGCCCGCGAAGAAGACCGCGCCCGCGAAGAAGACCGCGCCCGCGAAGAAGACCGCCCCCGCGAAGAAGACCGCCCCCGCCAAGAAGGCTTCCCCTGTGACGAAGGCTGCGCCGGCCAAGAAGACGGCCCCCGCGAAGAAGACGGCCCCCGCCAAGAAGACGGCCCCCGCCAAGAAGGCGGCCCCTGTCAAGAAGGCGGCCCCTGCCAAGAAGGCGCCGGTGAGCTCGCTGGTCGTCCAGGAGGGCGAGGCCGCCTGGACGAAGGAGGAGCTGCGCGAGGTCCTCGACGAGCTGCACGAGCAGCGCGAGCACAGCCAACGGGTCATCGAAGCCCAGGAGAACGAGCTCAACGGACTGATGCGTGACTCCGGCGACGGCGCGGGCCAGGACCAGGCCGACCTGGGTGCCACGAGCTTCGAGCGCGACCACGAGCTCACCGTGCTCAACAGCGAGCGGGACAAGCTCGCGCAGATCGAGCGGGCCCTGGCCCGCATCGACGACGGCACCTACGGCGTCTGCGAGTCCTGCGGCAACCCCATCGGCAAGATGCGGCTGATGGCGTTCCCCCGTGCGACACTGTGCATGACATGCAAGCAGCGCGAGGAACGCCGCTGACCGGCGACCAGACCGATCCGGCACCGTCCGGTCCCGTCCCGTCCAGGTCGAGCAACCGCCGCCTGCTGGCACTGTTCGCGGCGGTGGCGCTCACGGCGTACGCCGTCGACGTCGTCTCCAAGATCGTGGCCGTCGACCGGCTGACCGGGCGCCCCGACGTCCAGATCGTCGGTGACCTCTTCCAGCTCCACCTCGTGCGCAACCCGGGCGCGGCGTTCAGCACGGGCACCGCCTACACCGAGGTCCTCAGCGTCGTCGCGATCATCGCCGTGCTGGTGCTGCTCTACCTCTCCCGCCGGATCGGGTCCGTCGGCTGGGCGGTCTCCTTGGGACTGCTGCTCGCCGGCGTCGCCGGCAACCTCACCGACCGCCTCCTGCGCACGCCGGGTCCGCTGCGCGGCCACGTCATCGACTTCTTCGTGCTGCCGCACTGGCCGGTCTTCAACGTCGCCGACATCTGCATCGACGTCGCCGCCGCGCTGATCCTGGTGCAGGTCTACCGCGGCCGCCGTCTCGACGGGTCCCGGGCGCCGCGCGACCACGAGGCCGCCGAGTGAGCCGCGGGGCCGAGCACCGCGTGCTGTCGGTGCCCGAAGGCCTCGCGGGCGAGCGCGTGGATGCCGCGCTGGCACGGATGTTCGGGCTCTCGCGGACGCGGGGCGCCGACCTGATCGCCGCCGGTCACGTGCTCGTCGACGGCCACCCGGTCGGCAAGAGCGACCGGGTGCTGCCGGGCGCGAGCGTGGAGGTCACGATCCCCGTCGAGGTCGACCCGTTGGCGGTCGTGCCCGAGGTCGTCGAAGGCATCAAGATCATCCACGACGACGACGCGATCGTCGTGATCGACAAGCCGGTGGGCGTCGCCGTGCACCCGTCGCCCGGCTGGTCGGGTCCCACGGTCGTCGGGCACCTGGCCGGAGCCGGCTTCCGGATCTCCACCAGCGGGGCGTCCGAGCGGCAGGGCATCGTGCAGCGGCTCGACGTAGGGACGTCGGGCGTGATGGTGATCTGCAAGTCCGAGCACGCCTACTCCGTGCTCAAGAACGCCTTCCGGCACCGGACGGTCGACAAGGTCTACCACGCCCTGGTGCAGGGGCACCCCGACCCGCTCGAGGGCACCGTCGACGCACCGATCGGGCGGCATCCCAAGGCCGACTACAAGTTCGCGGTGATGGCCGACGGCCGGCACAGCGTCACCCACTACCAGACCCTCGAGGCCCACCGCTTCGCGAGCCTGCTGGAGATCCATCTCGAGACCGGGCGCACGCACCAGATCCGGGTGCACATGGCGGCCCTCAAGCACCCCTGCGTCGGCGACCTGACGTACGGCGCGGACCCCAGCCTGGCGCGCCGCGTGGGGCTCGAGCGGCAGTGGCTGCACGCCGTACGCCTCGGCTTCGAGCACCCCGAGACCGGGGACTACGTCGAGTACGAGTCGGAGTACCCGGAGGACCTCGCGCACGCGCTCGAGGTGATCCGTGACGCCCACTGATGAGATGCCGCGGCCTGAGCGTGCGAAGGCCGGGACCCTGCTGCTGCGCCCGGCGACCGAGGCCGACGCCCCGGCCGTCGCCGCGGTGCACCTCGCCAGTCGGTCCGCGGCGGCGATGCCGCCCCCGGTCCACGACGACGACGAGGTCCGCCACTGGCTCGCCGAGCGCCTGCGCGAGGACGAGGTGTGGGTCGCCGACCAGGACGAGCGCGTCGTCGGCTACGCGCGGCTCGCCGGCGCCTGGCTCGACGACCTCTACGTGCTGCCCGACCGGGCGGCCGCGGGCGTGGGGTCCGCGCTGCTCGAGGTCGTCAAGGCCCGGCGCCCCGAGGGCTTCTGCCTGTGGGTGTTCGAGGCCAACGAGCCCGCCCGGCGCTTCTACGCCCGGCGGGGGCTCGTCGAGCTCGAGCGCACCGACGGCTCGGGCAACGAGGAGCAGGCGCCGGACATCCGGATGGCCTGGCCGGGCTCCGACCCGCTCGCGTTCTTCCGGGGGCTCATCGACGAGGTCGACGCGCAGCTCGGCGACCTGCTGGCGCGCCGGGCGGCCCTGACCCGGGCCGTCCAACCGCACAAGTCCGACCCCGCCCGCGACCCGGCGCGGGAGCGGGAGATCGCCGAGGCCATGGCGCGCCGGGCGCCGGAGCTCGGGGCGGACCGGCTCGCGCGCATCGTGCACACGATCATCACCGAGAGCTTGGACGCGGCCCCGAACAGCTGAGCCCGCTGTCGGCGGCGGGTGCCACCATCGGGGCCTGCGGTCGCGTAGTCTGGCGTTCTTCCCCCTACGGCGCCGACGACCGGTTCGCGGCTCTGTCAGGCATGCCCGCACGACGTTCAAGGAGTGGCTCGCGACGATGGCTCCAGGTGCTTCGGACTCCTTCGTCCACCTCCACGTCCACACCGAGTACTCCATGCTCGACGGCGCCTCGCTGCTCGACGGGCTGTTCACCCGGGTGGTCGACCTGGGGATGCCCGCGATCGCGATGACCGACCACGGCAACCTGCACGGCGCCTTCGACTTCTACTCCAAGGCCCGCAAGTACGGCGTCAAGCCGATCATCGGCATCGAGGCCTACCTCACCCCCGGCACCAAGCGCGGCGAGCGCCGGCGGGTGCGCTGGGGCAAGGGCGACGTGGCCGAGGAGGGCGGCGACGACGTCGCGGGCGGCGGCGCCTACACCCACATGACGATGTGGGCCGAGAACACCGAGGGCATGCACAACCTGTTCCGGCTCTCGTCGCTCTCCAGCCTCGAGGGGTACTTCTACAAGCCCCGGATGGACAAGGAGATCCTCCAGCAGCACAGCAAGGGGCTCATCGTCAGCACGGGCTGCCCCAGCGGCGCCATCCAGACCCGGTTGCGCCTGGGGCAGTGGGACGAGGCGGTGCGCGAGGCCGGCGAGCTGCAGGACATCTTCGGGCGCGACAGCGTCTTCCTCGAGCTCATGGACCACGGCATCTCCATCGAGAAGCGGGTCCGCGACGACCTGCTGCGCCTGGGCCGCGAGCTCGGCATCCCCCCGCTGGCCACCAACGACTCCCACTACAACAACCCCGAGGACGCCGACGCCCACGACGCCTTGATCTGTGTCGCCTCCGGCAAGCGGCTCTCGGACACCAACCGGCTCAAGTTCGACGGTGGCGGCTACTACATCAAGTCCCCCGCCGAGATGCGCGAGCTGTGGGCGCACCACGACCTCGTCGCCGCCTGCGACAACACCCTCGCGATCGCCGAGCGCTGCGAGGTGGAGTTCGTCGAGTCCACCGGCGGCTACATGGCCCGCGCCGACGTGCCGGCGGGGGAGACCGAGGAGAGCTGGTTCCGCAAGGAGGTCTGGCGCGGCATCGAGGCCCGCTACCCCGGCGAGCGACTCACCCAGGACGTCAAGGACCGCGTGGAGATGGAGCTCGCGGTCATCTCCCAGAAGGGCTACTGCGGCTACTACCTCGTCGTCGCCGACTTCATCCAGTGGTCCAAGCGCAACGGCATCCGCGTCGGACCCGGCCGCGGTTCGGGCGCGGGCTCGATCGCGGCGTACGCGCTGAGCATCACCGACCTGTGCCCCCTCGAGCACGGCCTGTTCTTCGAGCGCTTCCTCAACCCCGAGCGGCCCTCGATGCCCGACTTCGACATCGACTTCGACGACCACCGGCGCGGCGAGGTGATCAAGTACGTCACCGACAAGTACGGCGCCGACCGGGTCGCGCAGATCGCCACCTTCGGACGGCTCAAGGCCAAGGCCGCGATCAAGGACGCCGCCCGCGTGCTCGACTTCGGCTTCGCGATCTCCGACCGGATCACCAAGGCGCTGCCGGCCGACGTGATGGGCAAGGGCGTCGCGCTCAAGGACATCTTCGACCCGGCGCACAAGCGCTACGGCGAGGGCGGCGAGTTCCGCTCGCTGCACGACTCCGACACCGACGTACGCCGCATCTACGAGACCGCCGTCGGGCTCGAGGGCCAGATCCGCAACTGGGGCGTCCACGCAGCCGGCGTGATCATGTCCAGCGAGCCCCTGATCGACATCGTCCCGATCATGGCCCGCCCGCAGGACGGCGCGATCATCACCCAGTTCGACTACCCCATGTGCGAGTCGCTCGGGCTGGTCAAGATGGACTTCCTGGGCCTGTCCAATCTGCACATCCTCGAGGACGCGGTCGCCAACATCGAGGCCAACCGCGGCGAGTCGATCGTCTTGGAGGAGCTCCCCTTCGACGACCGGGCGACCTACGAGCTGATGGGGCGCGGCGACACGTTGGGCGTCTTCCAGCTCGATGGTGGCGGCATGCGGGCGCTGCTCCGGTCGATGCAGCCCGACCAGTTCGCCGACATCACCGCCGTCAGCGCGCTCTACCGGCCCGGCCCGATGGGCGCCGACTCCCACAACAAGTACGCCCGCCGCAAGAACGGCCGCGAGCCGATCGAGCCCATCCACCCGGCCCTCGCGGAGGCGCTCGAGCCGGTGCTCGGGGAGACCTACGGCCTGATCGTCTACCAGGAGCAGGTGATGGCGATCGCCCAGGTCCTGGCGGGCTTCACGCTGGGCGCCGCGGACAACCTGCGCCGCGCGATGGGCAAGAAGAAGAAGGCGGAGCTCGACAAGCAGTACGCCGGGTTCCAGTCCGGGATGCTCGAGCGCGGCTTCCCGCAGGACGCGATCGACACGCTCTGGGCGATCCTGCTGCCGTTCTCGGACTACGCGTTCAACAAGTCGCACTCCGCGGCGTACGGCGTCATCACCTACTGGACCGCCTACCTCAAGGCCAACTACCCGGCCGAGTACATGGCCGCGCTCCTGACGTCCGCCCGGGACGACAAGGACAAGATGGCGATCTACCTCAACGAGTGCCGCCGGATGAAGATCCAGGTGCTCCCGCCCGACGTCAACGAGTCCGCCCACAACTTCACCCCGGTCGGACGGGACATCCGCTTCGGCCTGACCGCGATCCGCAACGTCGGCAGCAACGTCGTCGACGGCATCGTCGCCGCCCGCGAGGAGAAGGGCCGCTACGAGGACTTCAACGACTTCTTGTCCAAGGTCCCCGCCCACGTGTGCAACAAGCGGGTCTTCGAGTCGCTGATCCTCGCCGGCGCGTTCGACGACATGAAGCACCGCCGGCGCGCCCTGCACCTCAAGCACGAGGAGGCGGTGGACCGCTACGTCGGCCTCAAGCGCGAGGACGAGGGCCAGGACTCCCTCTTCGGCGGATCCGGCGCCGACGACGTGGTCTTCGACGTCAGCATCGCGCTGCCCGACGTCGAGGAGTGGGACAAGATGACCCTGCTCGGTCGCGAGCGCGAGATGCTCGGCCTCTACGTCTCCGACCACCCGCTGCTCGGGCTCGAGCACGTGCTCGCCAACAGCAGCGACTGCACCATCGGCCAGCTGATGCTCGACGAGGACCGCCAGGACGGCTCGCCGGTCACCATCACCGGACTGGTGACCACGGTGCAGCGCAAGATCACCAAGCGCGGTGACGCCTGGGCGATGATCACCGTCGAGGACCTCGACGGTGCCATCGACGTGCTGCTGTTCCCCAGCGCCTACCAGCTGGCCGGCCCCTACCTCGTCGAGGACGCGATCATCACGGTCAAGGGCCGGCTCTCCCGGCAGAAGGACCAGCCGGAGATCCACGGCCAGGAGGTCACGGTCCCCGACCTGTCCGACGGCCCCTCGGGCCCGGTCGTGATCAGCCTTCCGTCGACGCGCTGCACCCCACCGGTGGTCGAGCAGCTCAAGGACGTTCTCGGCACCCACCCCGGCATGACCGAGGTGCGGCTGCGACTCTTGACCCGTGAGCAGACCATGGTCATGCGCCTCGACGACCGCCTGCGGGTCACCCCGAGCCCGGCGCTGTTCGCCGACCTCAAGCAGCTCCTGGGGCCCGGGTGCCTGACGGGGTGAGCCATCCGGGGCACCGATCATCCCTGCGTCCCGGGCTGGTCCAGCTCGTCCTCGGCGTGCTCGTCTTCGCCGCCGTGGGCGCCCTGGCCGGGGTCGTGTGGGAGTGGCTGTGGACCCCGCCGATGGGCGTGGTCTCCGGCCACCGGTGGCTGGCCGAGGACGAGGCCGGTCTCCGGGGCCAGTTCTCCGGCACCGGCTGGTTCGTGGTGGTCGCGACGGTCTCGGGGCTCCTCGCGGGCGCCGCGGTCGCCCTGTTCCTCGACCGGGTGCCGCTGCTCACCCTCCTCGCGGTCGTGGCCGGATCCGTGCTGGGCACCTGGCTGATGCTCCGCGTCGGCGCGGCGCTCGGACCGGACGACCCGGCCCGGCTCGCGCTCACCGCCAAGGACGGCACCCACCTGCCCGGCGCGCTGACGGTCTCCCGGCGTACGCCGTGGATCTCGATGCCGGCCGGCGGCCTGGTGGCCCTCACCCTGGTCTTCTTCGGCCTCTCGGTGGGGCGTCGGCATCCCCACGACCACGCGCCCGGGCAGCATCTCGACGAGCACCACCCCGGCCACCGCGCCCGGTAGGCTGCCGCCCGAGCGGGCGCTCGCCCGCGACGACACGTCACAGACGGGGGTTTCTCGTGTCCACCAACCTCCCTCCCGGCGGCCCGGGCGGCCCGGAGTACCTCGACAGCAGCGGCGGCGACCCGTTCCGGTCCTCGGGGCCTGAGCCC
>NZ_DASWVI010000177.1:0-7845 GCF_036401255.1 Nocardioides sp.
TCGAGGAGCTCGCGCTCCCACTCGGCCAGCGGCTCCTCGGCACCCGGCGTGCTCTCGCCCTCGCCGGTCTTGGCGCCGGACCGCGCGATCAGGCCGTCGGCGACGGCGTCGGCCACCACGCGGGTCAGCAGGCCGACGGCGCGGATGGCGTCGTCGTTGCCCGGGATCGGGAAGTCGACCTCGTCGGGGTCGCAGTTGGTGTCCAGGATGCCGATGATCGGGATCCGGAGCTTGCGCGCCTCCTCGACGGCGAGGTGCTCCTTCTTCGTGTCGACGACCCACACCGCGGACGGCGTACGGGTCATCTCACGGATACCGCCGAGCGTCTTCTCCAGCTTGTCGCGCTCGCGCTTCATCTGGAGGAGCTCCTTCTTCGTGCGGCCCGAGCCGGCGACGTCGTCGAAGTTGACCTCGTCGAGCTCCTTGAGGCGGTTGATCCGCTGGTGCACGGTCTGGAAGTTGGTGAGCATGCCGCCCAGCCAGCGGTGGTTGACGTACGGCTGGCCGACGCGGGTGGCCTGCTCGGAGATGGCCTCCTGCGCCTGCTTCTTGGTGCCGACGAAGAGGATGTGGCCACCCTCGGCGACGGTGCTGCGCACGAAGCTGTACGCCTT
This sequence comes from Nocardioides sp., assembly GCF_036401255.1. Classification (GTDB taxonomy): domain Bacteria; phylum Actinomycetota; class Actinomycetes; order Propionibacteriales; family Nocardioidaceae; genus Nocardioides. The sequence goes on from NZ_DASWVI010000177.1 coordinate 615, forward strand.
CTCGATGTACTCGAGAGTCTGGCGCAGGTCGATGATGTAGATGCCGTTGCGCTCGGTCATGATGAAGCGCTTCATCTTCGGGTTCCAGCGCCGGGTCTGGTGTCCGAAGTGCACGCCGCTCTCGAGAAGCTGGCGCATGGTCACGACTGCCATGTGAATCTCCTGTTGTGTCGGGACCGCCACCGTTGCGCCCGACCTTCGAGCAGGCCGGACCGGCACGATCCCAGTCGTTGTTTTCAGTTGCTGCACCCGACGGGTGTCGGCTGCCCTGACGCTGCGCGCGACCCGACCGTCCGGTTGCCCGGACGGACTGAGGATCGTCGCCCACGGGTGGTCGGGACCTCGGAGTTCCAGGGCCCGTCGCGGTCTGCGAGCGTGCGAAGTCAATCCAGGTGGATTGCGACGACCAGAGTAGTCGACACAGCCTCCGACCAGCCAATCCACGGTGCCCCGCACCGACCGGCCCCGGGAGCGTCCACAGCGACGCCGAGGTCGGCGTTCTCCACCGATCCCGCCGGCGCCCGTCGCGTACGCCGGTCGGCGGGGGGAGGGTCGGGGCATGTCCCCGCGACTCTGCGCTCTCCCCGGCACGGTGCTGGCCCTCGTGCTCCTCTCGCTCGCGACCCTCGTCGCCGGCGGCGCGTCGGCCGCCCCCGCCGCACCGGCGGACCCGGTCGGGGTCTGGCCGCTGGTGCCACAGCCCGAGGTCGTCGATGGCTTCGACCCGCCCGCGGACCCGTGGGGCCGTGGCCATCGCGGCGTCGACCTCCTCGGATCCCCCGGGCAATCCGTGCGGGCGGCATTGCCCGGCCGGATCACCTGGGCCGGTGTGCTCGCCGGACGAGGGGTCGTCGTGGTCGACCACGGCACCACGCGCACCACCTACGAGCCCGTCGACCCCTCCCTCGCGGTCGGGACGGTCGTGGCGGCCGGCGACCGGATCGGCCGGTTGTCCGCGAGCGGCTCCCACTGTCCGCCTCGCGCCTGCCTGCACTGGGGTTGGATCCTGGGGGGCGGGCTCGAGGGCGAGACCTACCTCGACCCGCTCCGGCTCGTCGGTGCCGGGCCGGTGCGGCTGCTCCCGCTGTGGCGCGACGAGCCGGCCGGGGGTGCGGTGACACCGCCGCTGTGGCGGGCTCCCGCGCTGCCGTACGCCGGGTGGGTGGCGCCCCTCGACCTGCTGTTCGGACTCGGTCTCGACTCCTAGGCCCGGGGGTGGGCCTGCTGGTAGGCCCTCCGGAGCCGGTCGGTGGTGACGTGGGTGTAGAGCTGCGTGGTGGCCAACGACGCGTGCCCGAGGAGCTCCTGCACCGACCGTAGGTCGGCGCCGCCTTCGAGCAGGTGCGTGGCGGCGGTGTGCCGCAGTCCGTGCGGACCGATGTCGGGCGCCCCGGGCACATCGGCGATCCGCCGGTGCACCATCGTGCGGACCGCCCGCTGGTCGATCCGGCCGCCGCGCGCGCCCAAGAAGAGCGCCGCACCGCTCCCCGGGACGGCGAGCAGTGGCCGGCCGTGCTTGATCCAGAAGTCCAGGGCGCGGGCGGCGGGCCGGCCGAACGGCACGGTGCGCTCCTTGCGACCCTTGCCGAGGACCCGGATCACGTTGCGTTCGCGGTCGACGTCGTCGACGTCGAGGCCCACCAGCTCCCCGACCCGGATGCCGGTGGCGTAGAGCAGCTCCAGCATGGCGACGTCGCGCAGGCCGACCGGGCCCCCGTCGTCGGCGTGCTCCGCGGCACGGCGCACGAGCTCGCCGGCCTCGTCGGTGCGCAACACCGGCGGCAACGACGTGTGCGCCTTGGGCGAGCCCAGGCTCGCGCCCACGTCGACCGGGACGCGACCGGTGCGCGCCAGCCACGCGGTGAAGACGCGCGCGGCGGTGGCTCGTCGCGCGAGCGTCGTGCGCGAGCGGCCCATCGTCTGCTGCTTGGCCAGCCAGCTGCGCAGCGTGCGCAGGTCGAGGTCGCCGACGTCGGCCGCACCGAGCCGGGTGGCGTGGTCGAGCAGGCCCGCGACGTCGCCGACGTAGGCGCGCACCGTGTGCGCGGTCAGGTTGCGCTCCGAGACGAGGTGCCGCTCGTAGTCGCCGAGCGCCCGGGCCAGGGCCTCGGGCAGCGGCGCCGGGTGCTCCTCACTCACCCCTCGAGTCTAGGAAGGCGGGCGTGGCCTACTCGTGAGCGAGCGCGGCGAGCCGCCAGCCACCCCCGACCTCCTCGGCCAGGCCGAGCCCGGCCAGGCGCGTGAGGGTCTCGCGAGCATCGGCGAGCGCCAGGCCGGCCGTGCGGGCGATCGAGTGGTCCGGTGCGGCCCGGATCGCCGGGACAGCGTCGAGCACCTGTCGCTGCCGGATCGTGAGCCGGTCGCGGGCACGCACCGGGCCCCGCGGCTCGACGACGAGGTGCTCCCCCGCCGCGCCGACCACCTCCAGCACGTCGGCGCCCGAGGTGACGAGCACGGCCGCCTGCGACCGGATGAGGTGGTGGACGCCCTCGGAGGCCGCGCTGGTGACCGGGCCGGGCACGCCGAGCACCGGACGGTTCAGCCGGGCGGCCCAGTTGGCGGTGTTGAGCGCGCCGCTGCGCGCCGCCGCCTCGACGACCACGGTGCCGACGGTGAGCGCGGCGATGAGCCGGTTGCGGGCCAGGAACCGCACCTGGGTCGGCGACCATCCGGGCAGCGCCTCGGACACCACCGCGCCATGGGCGCCGATGTGGTCGACGAGCTGCTGGTGCGCGGCCGGGTAGACGCGGTCCGCGCCGCACGCCAGGACCGCGGTCGTGCCGCCCCCGCCGGCGAGCGCGCCGCGGTGACCGGCCTGGTCGATGCCGTAGGCGGCCCCCGACACCACGCAGCGGCCGGCGGCCGACAGCGTCGCGGCTATCTCGGCGGCGACGTCGGCGCCGTAGGTCGTGCACGACCGGGACCCCACGACGGCCACCGAGCCGGCCAGCTCGTCGAGACGCCGCGGGCCGCGCACCCACAAGCCGATGGGCACGCCGCCGCGGCTCTGCAGCGGCTCGGCTGTCGCCAGGTCGTCGAGCTGGACGGGCCACTCGGGGTCGCCCGGGACGACGAAGCGCAGCCCGCGCTCGGCGGCCTGGGCGAGCGTGCGCTCGGGGTCGGCGGCGGACCGCCGGGCGTCGGGGTCGGTCTGGAGCTCCTCGATGGTGTTGCCGCTCAGCAGCAGGTCGTGCACCGCGACGGGGCCGAGCCGGGTGACGGCGTCGAGCAGCCGCGGGTCGCCGGGCTCGCCGAGGGCCGACAGCGCCACCCGCGTCAGGCGCTCGTCGTCGGGCGCGCTCATCCGACGCGCTCCAGCATCGAGAGCAGCAGGGGGTCACCCGTGCGCAGGCGCAGCGCGGTGTCGACCTCGTCGAGCCCGGGCTGGTCGAGGTGTCGCAGGTCCGCGACGGTCCACGCCAGCCGGTGCACCCGGGTCGCGCCCCGCCGGCTCAGGCGGCCGGCGTAGAGCTGGTCGTCCACCGCCTTCTGGCCGGCCTTGGTCAGCGGCCATCGTTCGCGGAGGACCGGCCCCGGCGCGTGGCCGTTGAGCCGCCAGCTCTCCTCGGCGTAGCGATCGGCCTGTCGGGCGCGTGCCGCGACGACCCGCCGACGCACCTGGATCGACGGCTCCGGCGCGGCGAGGTCGACCACCGCGTCGTGACGTCGCAGCGCAGGCAGCTGGCGGACGATGTCGACGCGATCGGCGACCGGGCCGGTGACCTTCATCCGATAGGCGCGCCGCTGCACCTCACGGCAGGTGCAGTGGTTGTGCCGGACATCCCCGCTGTAGTCGCCGCACGGGCACGGGTTGGCCGCCAGCACCACCATCGCCCGAGCCGGCAACGTGACCGACTCGTCGCGGCGGGCGATCGTGATGTCGCCGTTCTCCAACGGCTGGCGCAGCGCCTCGATCACGTCCGTGCGGAACAGCGGGAACTCGTCGAGGAACAGCACGCCGGTGTGGGCCTTGCTGAGCTCGCCGGGGCGGACCACGCCGAGCCCGCCGCCGATGAGACTGGCCTTGCTGGCGTCGTGGTGCGGCGCCGAGAACGGCGGCCGGGTCGGGAATCCGACGGCGGGGTCGAGCGTGCCGGCGAGCGAGTGGATCGCGCTCAGCTCGACGGACTCCGCGGGACTGAGGTCGGGCAGGATCCCCGGGATCCGCTCGGCCAGGCTGGTCTTGCCACAGCCCTTCGGCCCGGACATCAGCAGGTGGTGCCCGCCCGCGGCGGCGACCTCGACGGCGTAGCGGGCGTCGTCGAGGCCGACCAGGTCGGCCAGGTCGAGCTCGTCCAGGCGCTCCTGACCGCGCCACGCGAGCAGCTGCGCCCCCGACATGGGGGCCACGGGCGGCGCCTCGGGAACCTCCTCGCCCCGCAGCACAGCGACCACCTGGCCCAGGGAGCGCACGCCGACGACGCTCATGTCCGCGACCATGGCCGCCTCCGCGGCCTGTGGCTCGGGTACGAACACCGCCCGGACGCCGCGCTCGGCGGCCGCGAGCACCATCGGCAGCACCCCGGCTGCGGAGCGCAGGTTGCCATCGAGGGTGAGCTCCCCGATGAACGCGGTCGCGGCGAGCGCCGTCGCGGGCACGCTGCCGGCGGCCGCGAGCACCGAGAGTGCGATGGCCAGGTCGAAGTGGGTGCCGCTCTTGGCGAGGTCGGCGGGCGAGAGCAGGATCGTGATCCGGCGGGTGGCCGGCCAGTCCAGCCCGCTGTTGATGATCGCCATCCGGCACCGGTCGCGGGACTCGTTGATCATCGTGTCGGCCCGGCCGACCATCGTGAACCCGACCTGACCGGGTGAGACGTCGGCCTGGACGTCGACGAGGTGGCCGACGGCGCCGTGCAGCGAGACGGTCCGGGCGGTCGCGAAGGGCATCAGCCGATCCCCCGGACGTGGTCGAGCAGCGAGGCGCCGCGTCGGGGGCGGACGATGCCGACCAGGTCGATGCGGATGTCGCGGACGGCGACGCCGCGGTCCTCGATCCACCGGGCGGCGAGCCTGCGCAGCCGGGCGACCTTGATGTCGGTGACCGCTTCGTGCGGGGTGCCGAAGCGCACGCTGCTGCGGGTCTTGACCTCGCACACGACGAGCACGTCGCCGTCGCGCAGGACCAGGTCGATCTCGCCCGCCTCGCACCGCCAGTTGCGGTCGAGCAGGACCATGCCCTGGCCCACGAGATGGCGGGCGGCGAGGGTCTCGCCGTACGCGCCCAGTGCTTGTCTGATCGCCGCTGCTGTCGAACTCGTCATGTCCTCGACCTCCTGGCGGCAAGCGTCGTCGGCCGGAGGGACAGCGCGGAGCCTGCGCGCGCGGGAGTGTGGAGAAGCGCGTCGGAGAGCCGTGCTGTGGACGTCGAGCGGGCCGGACGGCCCGCGAGAGATCAGCCGCGCGTGCTCGAGCGGGTGACGACCGACCAGGTCGCCGTCACCGCCTTCGCGCGCCGGCCCAGCGCGATCGACGCGCACGCCGCTCCCTGGTCGCGCAGCGACTGCCGCACGGTCGTCAGGCCGAGCCGCTCGGCGAGCGGTGCGTCGTCCCAGCCGGTCACCGCGAGCTCCTCGGGCACCGCGCGGCCCACGGCCGCGGCCGCGCGCAGTACGCCGGCCGCCTGCTGGTCACTCATGGCGGCGATCGCGTCCGGCGGCTCCGGACCGGTCAGGAGCGCGGTCGCGGCCTGCTCCGCCTCCGCCACGTCGTTGCGGGCACACACCGCGACGGGAACCTCCGCCCACGACCTGCCCGTCCCCTCGAGGGCGTCGCGGTAGCCCGCCAGCCGCTCGCGGGTCACCGGGAACAGCACGGTCCCGACGTCACCCGCGCCGACGATCCCCGCCACCCGGTCGCGGGTCAGGGGTTGGCTCAGGATCGCGGGCCGGTCGGCGCCGGCGAACGCGACGGCGCCGATCGCCCGGGCGGCCGCCCGGTTGTCGATGGTGACCCCACCCAGGCCGCGCAGCGGCGTGCCGCCGTGGACCACGGCCGGCCGCTTGGTGGCTCGCACGGCAGGCAGCACGGGGTCGTCGTCGGCGGTGGTCCACACGACGAAGCCGTCGACCGCGGCGTCCGTGATCCGCGCGACGTCCTCGGGCGCGCCCGTGATCGGCAGCAGCGTCACCCCGAACCCGCGGGCCGCGCACACGTCGGCCACCCCGGCCAGGAAGGTCACGGCGGCCGGGTCGTCGAACGCGTAGCTGAGCTGCTCGCCGAGCACGACGCCGATCGTGAGCGTGCTGCCGCGGCGCAGGGACCGGGCGCTGGGATGGGGGCCGGCGTACCCGAGCTCCTCGGCCGCGGCCAGCACCTTCGCCCGCGCCGCCTCCGAGACCCGGTCGGGCCGGTTGTAGGTGTAGGACGCGGTCATCACCGAGACCCCGGCCCGCTCGGCGACGCGGGCCAGCGTCGCACGCTTCCGGTCGGGGGTTTCCGCCATGGCGCGACCCTAGCCTGTGTATCGTTACACACATGACCCAGGTGTTCACCCGCGACCGGGTCACGTGGGTCATGTACGTCGTGCTGGGCTGGTTCGCCTACCTCCAGGCCGCGCCGGGACTCGTCGTCCCCCACCTGCGTGACGAGCTCGACCTGAGCTACTCCACCGGCGGGCTGCACGTCGCGGCGTTCGCGGCCGGCAGCATGGCCGCGGGCGTCCTGTGTGCACGGCTCGAGGAGATCGTCGGCCGGCGCACGCTGCTGTGGGCCTCGGCCGGGCTGATGGGCGCCGGCACCGTCGGCCTGACCGCCGGCCGGACCGGCGCCGTCACGATCGGCTCGGTGCTCGTGATGGGTCTGGGCGGCGGGCTGCTGATCGTGACGCTGCAGGCCGTCCTGTCCGACCAGCACGGCGACCTGCGCGCCATCGCCCTCACGGAGGCGAACGTCTCCGCGAGCGTCGCGTACGTCGTCCTGATCGGTGCCCTGTCGTTGACGGCGGCCCTGCAGCTCGGCTGGCGTACGGCGCTGCTGGCCTCGCTGGTCGTGCCGCTGCTGATGTGGTGGAACAACCGGGAGCTGAGGATCGAGGCGCCCCCACCCTCCACCGTGGCGACCGGCCGGTTGCCGCGGGCCTTCTGGGTCGCGGCCGGCATCCTCGTGTGCACGACGGCGGCGGAGTGGTGCATCACGGGCTGGGGCGCGAGCTTCGTCGAGGAGGCCGTCGACGTGTCCGCCGACCGGGCGGTCTCGCTGATGATCGGGTACTTCGGGGGCGTGCTCGTCGGCC
>NZ_DASWVI010000178.1:0-2781 GCF_036401255.1 Nocardioides sp.
GCGGTAGAAGCGTCGCGCCTCGGCCTCGCCACCGACCGGGCACGCGACCTGGACGTGGTGGAGCCTCACGACGGCACCCGCGCCACCACGAACACCCGGCGGAACGGCAGCACGACGCCGTGGTCCTGCGCCGGGTAGGCCTCGGCGAGCCGGCGGCGGAACTCCGCCTCGAAGCCCGGCCGCAGGTCGTCGGGCAGCGCCTGGAGGGTCGGGCGGGCGCCGGTGCCGGACACCCAGGTGAAGACCGGGTCCTCGCCGGTGAGGACGTGGAGGTACGTCGCCTCCCAGGCGTCGACCGCACAGCCGAGTCGCGCGAGGGCGTCGAGATAGACCGCCGGGTCGTGACTGCTCGGGACGGCGACGTCGCGGACGTGCTCGGCGTACGCCGGCTCCGCGGCGAGCTCGGCGCGGATCGTGTGGCTCGGTTCGGAGAAGTTGCCCGGCACCTGGAACGCGAACCAGCCGCCGGGCGCCACCGCGGCGACCAGGCGTGGCAGCAGCTCGAGGTGGTCCGGCACCCACTGGAGGACCGCGTTCGAGACGAGCACGTCGACGGGCGCGACCGGTGCCCAGTCGCGCAGGTCGGCGACGTCGAACGTCAGCCCGGGCACCGCGTCCCGGGCCGCCTCGACCATCTCCGGACTGGAGTCCAGGCCGGCCACCTCCGCGGCCGGCCAGCGCTCGGCCAGCAGGGCGGTGAGGTTGCCCGGTCCGCAGCCGAGGTCGACCACGGTGCGCGGGTCCTCGGCCCGCACCCGGGCCAGCAGGTCGACGAACGGACGCCCGCGCTCGTCGCCGTAGGCGAGGTAGCGGGCCGGGTCCCAGGTGTGCGCCATGCGCCCACCGTGCGCCCGTAGTTATCTCGATGTCAAGATTCTCGACGGATCCGCTAGGCTCGTCCCATGCGGGACGAGGTCGACGCACTGGTCGAGGCCTGGGCGCGGGAGCGCCCCGACCTCGACCTCGGCCCGGTCGAGGTCTTCAGCCGGATCAGCCGGCTCTCCCGCCAGCTCGACCTGGCCCGCCGCGACGCGTTCACCGCGGCCCGCGTGGAGCCCTGGGAGTTCGACGTGCTGGCCGCGCTGCGCCGCGCGGGCTCGCCGTACGAGCTCTCGCCCGGCCGGCTGCTGCGCGAGACGCTGGTGACCAGCGGCACGATGACCAACCGCGTCGACCGGCTGACCGCCCGCGGGCTGGTCGAGCGGTTGCCGGACCCGCACGACCGCCGCGGGGTGCTGGTCCGGCTGACCCCGGAGGGCCGCGCCGCGGTCGACGAGGCGTTCGAGGCGCTGCTGGCCGCCGAGCACACGTTCCTGACCGCGCTGCCCGAGCGCGACCGCACCCGCCTGGCCGGGCTGCTCCGCGCCCTGTCCGCGCCCTTCGCCGGCTGACCGCGAGTCGGCGCCAGTTTCCCCCTCAGCCCCGCCGAGTCGGCGCCAGTTTCCTACTCCAGCAGCTCCGCGGCCTCGAGCCACTCGAGCTCGAGCTCGTCCTTCTCCCCCGCGAGCACGTCGAGGCGCGCGCTCAGCTCGGCGAGCCGTTCGTAGTCGTGAGCGTGCTCGAGGATCTCGGCGTTGAGCTCGGCCTCCTGCTCGGCGATCCGCTCGAGCCGCTTGTCGATGCGCGCGATCGTCTTGCGGGCCGCGCGCTCCTCGGCGCTCCCGGCCTTGGCCTTCGCGGGGAACTGGCGCCCACTCGAGCTCTCAGGAGTGGAAACTGGCGCCGACTCGGCGAGCTCGAGGTGCAGCGCCGCGGCCCTGCGCTCGAGGTACTCGTCCACCCCGCGGGGCAGCATCGAGATCTGCCCGTCGCCGAGCAGCGCCCACACGGAGTCGGTGACGCGCTCGAGGAAGTAGCGGTCGTGGGAGACCACGACGAGCGTGCCGGGCCAGCCGTCGAGGAAGTCCTCGAGCACGTTGAGCGTCTCGATGTCGAGGTCGTTGGTGGGCTCGTCGAGCAGCAGCACGTTGGGCTCGGTGAGCAGCAGCCGCAGCAGCTGGAACCGCCGTCGCTCGCCCCCGGAGAGGTCGCCGATGCGGGCGGTGAGCCGGTCGCCGGTGAACCCGAAACGCTCGAGCATCGAGGTCGCGGTGATCTCGCCGTCGGCCGTCTTGGTGATCCGCCGGATCGACTCCACGGTGGGCAGCACCCGGCCGTCGGGCTCGAGGTCGTCGAGCTGCTGGGTCAGGTGCTGCAGCGCGACCGTGCGGCCGAGCCGCACCCGGCCGGCCGACGGCGTGAGCTCGCCGGAGAGCAGCGAGAGCACCGAGGTCTTGCCGGCGCCGTTGACGCCGACGATCCCGACCCGGTCGCCCGGGCCGAGCCGCCACGTCGCGTGCGAGAGCAGCTGTCGGTCGCCGCGCACGAGGTCGACGTCCTCGACGTCGATGACGTCCTTGCCGAGCCGCTGGGTCGCGAACCGCTGCAGCTCGAGGCGGTCGCGCGGCGGCGGCACGTCCTCGATCAGCTGGTTGGCGGCATCGATGCGGAACTTCGGCTTCGAGGTCCGCGCCGGCGGGCCGCGGCGCAGCCAGGCGAGCTCCTTGCGCACCAGGTTCTGCCGGCGGACCTCCGCGGCCGCGGCCTGGCGCTGCCTCTCGGCCTTGGCCAGCACGAACGCGGCGTACCCGCCCTCGTAGACGTCGACGACGCCGTCGTGCACCTCCCAGGTCCACTGGCAGACCTCGTCGAGGAACCAGCGGTCGTGGGTGACCACCAACAGCGCGGAGGTACGCCGGGCGAGGTGCTGGGCCAGCCAGGCGACGGCCTCGACGTCGAGGT
>NZ_DASWVI010000179.1:0-24083 GCF_036401255.1 Nocardioides sp.
CGCCAGTTTCCCTGGTGAGGGTGCCGAGGCGGCGCCAGTTTCCGTATGCCGCCAGGAAACTGGCGCCGACTCGGCGTGGTGCAGGGGGAAACTGGCGCCGACTCGGGGTGGTGCAGGGGGAAACTGGCGCCGACTCGGCGTGGTGCAGGGGGAAACTGGCGCCGACTCGGCAAACCCTGTGGACGGGGTTGGCAGAATGGGTCGGTCATGACCGCGCCACCGCCAGGGCTCCAGATCGCCTACCCGCCGGAGCTGCCGGTCACCCAGCGTCGCGAGGACATCGCCGCGGCGATCCGCGACCACCAGGTGGTGATCGTGGCGGGGGAGACCGGGTCGGGGAAGACCACCCAGCTGCCGAAGATCTGCCTGGAGCTGGGGCGCGGACGGCGGACGAAGTCCGGCGGCGGGCTGATCGGGCACACCCAGCCGCGCCGGATCGCGGCCCGCTCCGTGGCGGAACGCATCGCCAGCGAGCTGAAGACCGAGCTCGGCGACCTCGTGGGCTACCAGGTGCGGTTCACCGACCGCACGTCGCGCTCGAGCCGGGTCAAGCTGATGACCGACGGCATCCTGCTGGCCGAGCTGCAGCGCGACCGGATGCTGCGCCGCTACGACACGATCATCATCGACGAGGCCCACGAGCGCAGCCTCAACATCGACTTCCTGCTCGGCTACCTCAAGCGGCTGCTGCCCAAGCGGCCCGACCTCAAGCTGATCATCACCTCGGCCACCATCGACGTCGACCGGTTCGCGAAGCACTTCGACGCGCCCGTCATCGAGGTGTCCGGGCGCACCTACCCCGTCGAGATCCGCTACCGCCCGCTCATGGAGCTCCCGGAAGAGGACGACGAGGGCGAGGCGGTCGTCCGCGACCAGACCGAGGCGATCGTCGAGGCGATCAAGGAGCTCTCCGCCGAGGGACCCGGCGACGTCCTCGTCTTCCTGCCCGGCGAGCGCGAGATCCGCGACACCGCCGACGCCCTGGGCGACCTGCCGCGCACCGAGATCCTGCCGCTCTACTCGCGACTCTCCGCCGCCGACCAGCACCGGGTCTTCTCCTCCCACGGGAACGCCGTACGCCGCGTCGTGCTCGCCACCAACGTGGCCGAGACCTCCCTGACGGTCCCCGGCATCCGGTACGTCGTGGACACCGGCGTCGCCCGGATCAGCCGCTACTCGGTGCGCACCAAGGTCCAGCGGCTCCCGATCGAGCCGATCAGCCAGGCCTCGGCCAACCAGCGCTCGGGCCGCTGCGGCCGTGTCGAGGCCGGCATCGCGATCCGGCTCTACTCCGAAGAGGACTTCGACGGCCGCCCGGAGTTCACCGACCCCGAGATCCTGCGCACCAACCTCGCGAGCGTCATCCTCCAGATGGCCAGCCTGGGGCTGGGCGACATGGCCCGGTTCCCGTTCGTCGAGCCGCCGGACCGGCGCAACGTCCAGGCGGGACGCCAGCTCCTGGAGGAGCTCGGCGCCCTCGTCGGCCAGGACGGGCGGCTCACCAAGGTCGGCCGCCGCCTGGCCCGGCTGCCGATCGACCCGCGTCTCGCGCGGATGATCCTCGAGGCCGAGCGGCTCGGCTGCGTGCGCGAGGTCATCGTGATCGCGGCCGCCCTGTCGCTCCAGGACCCACGCGAGCGCCCGGGCGCCGACCACCCCAAGGAGCAGGCGCAGGCCGACCAGCTGCACGCGCGCTTCAAGGCCGAGGGGAGCGACTTCCTCACCTGGCTCAACCTCTGGCGCTACCTCAAGGAGCAGCAGAAGGACCTGTCCTCCTCGGCGTTCCGCCGGATGTGTCGGCGCGAGTTCCTCAACTACCTGCGGGTCCGCGAATGGCAGGACTTCGAGTCCCAGCTGCGCCAGGTCTGCAAGGAGATGGGTCTCGATACGAGCCGCTCGTCCCTCGCGGCTCACTCGACCACCGAACACGGGGCGGTCGACAGTGACGGCATCCACCAGGCGCTGCTCTCCGGGCTGCTGTCCCACATCGGCCTCCTCGAGGAGCGGGAGAAGGAGCGTCGCGGCCCGCGGGAGTACCTCGGCGCCCGCGGCGCCCGGTTCTCGGTCTTCCCCGGCAGCGTCCTGCACCGGAAGAACCCGCAGTTCCTGATGGCCGGCGAGCTCGTCGAGACCAGCCGCCTGTGGGCCCGCCAGAACGCCGCGATCAAGCCCGAGTGGGCCGAGCGCCTCGCCGAGCACCTGGTCAAGCGCACCTACTCCGAGCCCCACTGGAGCAAGAAGCGCGCCTCGGTGATGGCCTTCGAGCGGGTCACGCTGTACGGCGTGCCGCTCGTGGCCGACCGGCCGGTCGCCTACGGCAAGGTCGACCCCGCGCTGTCGCGCGAGCTGTTCATCCGGCACGCGCTCGTCTACGGCGAGTGGAACAGCCGCCACAGGTTCCTCGACACCAATCGGCGCCTGCTCGAGGAGGCCGAGGAGCTCGAGCACCGGGCGCGGCGCCGCGACATCGTCGTCGACGAGCACACGCTGTTCGACTTCTACGACCGGCGGGTCCCCGCCGACGTGGTCAGCGGCGCGCACTTCGACCAGTGGTGGAAGAAGGAGCGTCAGCGCAACGGACGCCTGCTCACGTTCGACCCCGCGATGCTCACCCACGACACCGTCGAACAGATCAGCGCGGCGGACTACCCCGAGCAGTGGGAGAGCGACGAGGGGCTGACGTTCCCGATCAGCTACCACTTCGAGCCCGGCACCGCCGAGGACGGCCTGACGATCGACGTCCCGGTGGCGACCCTCAACCGGGTCGAGGCCGACGACTTCTCCTGGAACGTGCCCGGACTGCGCGAGGAGCTCGTGACCAGCCTGATCCGCAGCCTGCCCAAGAACCTCCGGGTCCACCTGGTCCCGGCGCCCAACACGGCGCGCGAGTTCCTGGCCGCCGTCCCGCCCGGCGACGAGCCGCTGCTCGACGCCCTCGAGCGCTGGTGCCGGGCCCGGACCGGGCTGCTCGTGCCACGCGAGGCGTGGGACTGGGCGAAGGTCCCCGAGCACCTGCGCCCGACGTACCGCGTCGTCGACGACGACGGCCACGAGCAGGCCCGGGGCAAGGACCTCGAGGCGCTCAAGGCGCCGCTGCGCCCGAAGTTCGCCGAGGCGATCGCGGAGGTGGCCACCGAGAGCGGCCTGGTCCGCACGGGCGCGACCACCTGGGACTTCGGCACGATCCCGGCCAGCCACGCGGAGCGCCGCGCCGGCCACGAGGTGCAGGTGTTCCCGGCGCTCGTCGACGAGGGCGGCACCGTCGGGCTCCAGGTCTTCGGGTCCGCCGACGAGGCCGACGCCCGGCACCGGCTCGGCGTGCGCCGGCTGCTCCTCCTCGAGCTCGCCTCGCCGGTCAAGCAGGTGCTCGACGGCCTCACGAACCTCGAGAAGCTCGGGCTCGCCGGGTCGCCGTACCCCAGCGTCGCGGAGCTGCTCGAGGACTGCCGCGCCGCGGTCGTGGGCGCGGTCGTCGACGCGCGACCCGCCGTGCGCGACGAGGCGGCGTACGCCGCGCTGCGGGCCGAGGCCGACCGCGACCAGCAGGCCCACCTGCGGGCCGTGATGGGCGACGTCATCCGGGTCCTCGACTCCTGGCGCCGCGCCGAGAAGGCACTCAGCGGCCGCGCCGAGATGGCGTTGCTGCCCGCCCTCACCGACATGCGGGCGCAGCTGGAGCGGCTGGTGCACCGCGGGTTCGTGGGCGAGGCCGGCGCCACGCAGCTGCGCCGCTACCCGGTCTACCTCGCCGCCATCGAGCAGCGGCGCGAGCGGCTGCCCGGCCAGGTCAACCGCGACCGGCAGCTGATGGACCAGCTCGCCGACCTCCAGGACGCCTACCTCCACCAGGTGGCGGCGCTGCCGGCCGGGCGCCCACCCGGGGAGCAGCTGCGGCAGGTCCGCTGGATGCTCGAGGAGTACCGCGTCTCACTGTGGGCGCAGCAGCTCGGCACGCCCTACCCGGTGAGCGACCAACGCATCCGACGTAGCCTTCAACGATGACCGATCGCCCCCACCACCGCCCGATGACACCGGGGGGTGGGTTCTTCGAGGCCCTGGTCGGCGGCACCGACCCCGCGCTGGTCAGCGAGGCCGCCGACCGCGCGGCGACGCTGCTGGTCCGCGGCGCGCGCGAGTCCGAGGACGCCGCGGTCGCCGACCGCCTGCTGCACCTGGCCGACACCGAGGGCATCGAGACGATCGCGGAGGTCTGGTCCGGTGCCCCGGCCGACTCCCTGGCCGGCTGCCTGTGGCGGCTCTACCTGCTGCGCTCCTGGGTGTACGCCGACCCGGTGGAGGTCGCCCGCGAGTTCGAGGCCGGCCGGCGCAGCGCCCAGGTCGCCCGGGTCGTGGCCGGGGTCGCCGACCCGCCGGGCCCCGACCAGCTCAAGGCCATGATCGACCAGGTGCTGCGCGGGATCGCCGCGAGCGACTTCGCCGACGTGCTGCTGCGCGCGGCGGCGTTCGCCCGGGTCGTGGCGGCCGGACGGGCCGCGCTCAGCGACCCGACGGCGGCCGAGGTGCAGCGGATGCTCCTGCTCTCCGAGCAGCTCGAGGCGGCGGGTCACGCCGAGCTGGAACACGAGCTGGCCTGACGCCGTTACACTCTTCCGAGTACGCCGGGCCGTGGCAGCCCCGGGTCCCAAAATCAGCCGCTACGAGCGGCCACGCGCCGTGAGGCGCTCCCGGTCCGGCGTACGACAACCACTCGTGATCGGCCCTAGGCTCCTCCCCATGAGATCGCTGCGCCGGCTGCTGACCCGCGTCCGCCGCCCGGGTGCGGTCACCTACGCGCCGCGCGCCGACGGGCGGCCCGACCCCGGCGAGGTGGTCTGGGGCTGGGTGCCGTACGAGGAGGACCCCACGCGCGGCAAGGACCGCCCGGTGCTGCTGATCGGCCGCCGCGACTCGATGCTGCTCGGGCTGATGCTCACCAGCAAGGACCACGACCGCGACGCGGCCGACGAGGCCCGTTGGGGCCGGCACTGGATGGACGTCGGCACCGGCGGCTGGGACCGCCAGCGGCGGCCCAGCGAGGTGCGTCTCGATCGTCTGCTCGAGCTGGCGCCGGACGCCGTACGCCGCGAGGGCGCTGCGCTGGACCGGTCGACGTTCGAGCGGGTGGTCTCCGAGGCGCGGCGGTTCCATCGGCTGTAGTCGGGGCTGACGGTCCGGGGACTGGGTCTCGATACGGCGGTCGCGAGCTCCTTCGTCGCTCGCGCGCCTACTCGACCTGGCTGCTGCGTCCCGGCCTTCGCAAGCTCAGGCCGGGGCAGCTCAACTCGACCTGGCTACTGCGTCCCGGCCTTCGCAAGCTCAGGCCGGGGCAGCTCAACTCGACCTGGCTGCTGCGTCCCGGCCTTCGCAAGCTCAGGCCGGGGCAGCTCAGAACGTCCGGGCGATCCGGCGCACGGCGGCGCGGGCGGGGTCGCGCCGGTCGGGGTAGTCGTCGTCGCCGGTCGTCACCTCGACCAGGGTGAGGAACGGGCCGGAGCGCAAGATCCCGAGGCCGGAGGCACGGCGCCCGGCCGCGGTCCGGTAGGCGTCACCGGTGCCGGCAGCGACGGTGACCGACCGGACCGGCCCGACGTCGGTCCCGCCGACGCGCTCGGCGCAGTCCTCCTGCCAGGAGATCAGCACCTGGTGGGCGCGCCAGGCCGAGCGGGCATCGGCGAACCGGGCGACCACCTGGGTCGCCCCGGCCCGGCCGGGCGCGGTGAAGCTGCGGCGTACGGTCTCGATCGCGCCGATCGTGTCGAGCACGGTCTTCTGGCAGGCGCCGACCGCCGCGTCCTGCTCGGGGTCCTCCGGGCCGGTGTCGGCCACGGTCCAGGTGCGCTCGTCCAGGGCGGGCAGCGTGTCGGCGTCGAGCAGGTGTGCGGCCGTCGTGAGCCGCATCCGGGGCTGGAGGGCGCCGACCTTGTGCCGACGGTGCCGGTGGGCCGACGAGGAGGGCGGGGCGGACGGCTGCTGCGAGGCGGCGTGGTCCGGCCCCCCGGAGGTCGTTGGGGGTGCTGCCGGGCTCCGCGAGGCGTGGCTGGTGGGCTGCCGGGTGGACGCGTCCGACCCGTCGCCACCGGTGCCGCACCCGGCGAGGACCAACGCTGCCGCCAGCGACACGACGAAGATCGGGGCCCGAGGCACGTGTCCCATCGTAGGGAGCCGACGGCCCCGAACCGTGCTGCGACATGCGGGCCGGACCCGGCGGGTGGGACTCGCTAGGCTGGACCGGCCCCGGGCGGGTCCGCGGGCACCTGAGCAGCGAGACGCGCGAGGAGGATGCCGGTGAGGGCGAGTCGGGGGCGCCGGGCGATGCTGGCTGCCGTGGCCGCGGGGCTCGTGCTCTCCGCGGTCGGCTGCACCGACGCCGGTGGCGAGCGCCCCCAGCGGACGCCGTCGACGAGCCCCACGGCGCCGGCGGTCTCCCAGCTGACGTTCGGCGTCTACGGGTCGCCGGCCGAGATCGCGGCGTACCGCGACACCGTCGACGCCTGGAACGCCGGCGGCGAGGACCGCCCCGAGGTCAAGCTGCGGACGTGGCCGGACCATGCGGCGATGCGCGCCGACCTCGAGGCGGGCGGCGCGGTCCCCGACGTCTACCTCGCGTCGCGCTCGGACCTGGGCTGGATGCTCGACAAGGGCATCAACCAGCCGGTCGACGAGCTGCTCGACGAGCGGGGCGTGGACTTCGGTGACCAGTACTCCCGCGACGCGATCCAGGCGTTCGGGATGGACGACCGGCTGCAGTGCATGCCCTACTCCGTCTCGCCGATGGTGATCTTCTACAACCGCGACCTGGTGAACTTCAACAAGATGGAGCGCCGCGGCCTGGACGCCCCCGGCCCCGACTCCTCCAGCTGGTCGTTCGACCAGTTCGCGGCCGCCGCCGACTTCGCCTCCCGGCCCAAGCGCGGCACGAAGGGCGTGCACATCGCGGCGACGCTGAGCGGCCTCGCGCCGTTCATCGGCTCGGGCGGCGGCTCGGTCTTCGACGACAACACCAACCCGACCTCGCTGGCGTTCTCCAGCGACGGCTCGCGCTCCGCGCTCGAGCGCGCCCTGACATTGCTGCGCAACCCGCAGCTGACGCTCGACGACGAGCAGCTGGCCGAGGCCAGCCCGCTGACCTGGTTCGAGCGCGGCCGGCTCGGCATGATCGCCGGGTTCCGGTCGCTGGTGCCCGAGCTGCGCAAGGTCGACGGCCTCGACTTCGACGTGATGCCGATGCCGGTGCTCGACAGCTCCTCGACCGTCGGCGACATGACGGGGATGTGCCTGTCCCGCAGCAGCGAGAGCATCCCGCAGGCGGCCGACTTCCTCGCGCACGAGATCTCCCCGGAGTCGGTGAGCCGGGTGACCCAGACCGGTTATCTCGCGCCCGCCAACCTCGCGGTCGCGCTGTCGGACACCTTCCTCCAGCCCGCTCAGCAGCCCGAGCACGCGCAGTTCTTCACCAGCGGCGTGCGGTCGATGACGCTCCCGCCGCTCATCGACACCCTCGGCAAGGTCGAAGCGGCGGTGCAGCCGAGCCTCGACCAGCTCGTGTACGGCGTCGGCGTGCTCGACCTCGACGGCATCACCGAGCAGATCGACGAGGAGTCCCGGGCGATCCTCAGCCCGCCCGAGCCGACCGAGTCGCCCAGCGGCTCGCCGAGCGGGTCACCGTCGGGCTCGACCACCGACTGAGTCCAGCACGTTCGGTGCTCCTCAGCCGGCGGCGAGCAGCACACCGGCCGCCACCACAGGCGCGAGGAACAGCAGCGGGTAGGCGACGTGCCGATAGCAGCGCGCGTGCAGCACGGTGATCACGGCACCCACGAAGTACCCGGTCAGGCCGACGGCGGCCGCCAGCCCCAGCGCGGGCGCCCAGACGCCGGTGAGGAGCCCCGCCGCACCCAGCCCCTTCAGCACGCCCAGCCACCGCCACCAGCGGCGATCGACCCCGTAGTCGGCAAGGTTGTCGACCACCCACGGCTGGTGGCTCAGCACGGCGTACGCCGAGTAGCCGACCCACACGGCGACGGCGGTGACGACGACAGCGTGCAGTGTGCCCATGCCCCGACGACCCCGCGGCGGTCACGGATGTGACCGCGGATCATCAGGCTCAGCCCCGGCCCGCGGCGGGTCGAGCCGGGCGAGCCGCGCCGGGTCGGCCAGCACGTCGATGGTCACGATCCGGCCGCCGGCCACGGTGAACGCCATCACCGCCTGCGTCCGGCCGTGTGGCGCGACGACGACGCCGGGCGTGCCGTTGACCAGGACCCTGCGGACGTGCGGTGCGAGCCGGCCCGTGAGCAGGGCCTGGCGGGCCACCTGCTCACTGCCGCGGACGAGCAGGTTCAGCTGGGGCCGGGCGACGCCGCCGTCCGAGCGGAGCAGCACCTGCGTGTCGAGCACGGCGACCAGGGCCTCGAAGTCGCCGTCGCGTGAGGCGGTGAGGAAGGCGTCCACGGACTCGCGCTGCCGGGCCGGGTCGGGGTCGGGGGCGGGTGCCTCGCCGTGGACCCGGCGGCGGGCGCGGCTGGCGAGCTGGCGGGTGGCCGTGGGGGAGCGGTCCACGAGGGCCGCGATCGGCTCGAAGGGGACGCCGAACATGTCGTGGAGGACGAACGCGAGCCGTTCGGCCGGGGTGAGGGACTCCAGCACGACCAGCAGGGCCAGGCCCAGGCTCTCGCCCAGCAGCGCCGCCTGTTCGGGGTCGACGCCGGACTCGTCGCTGATCACCGGCTCGGGCACCCGGACGACCGGTTCCTCGCGGCGCCCGTCGACCGTGCGCAGCCTGTTCAGGCAGACCCGGGCGGTGACGGTCGTGAACCAGGCGGCCGGGTTGTGGACGCCGGTGGTCCCGGCCCGGTGCGTTCGCACCCACACGTCCTGCAGGGCGTCGTCGGCGTCGGCCTCGCTGCCGAGCATCCGGAACGCGATCGACCGCAGCAGCGGCCGATGCTCCTCGAACGCGCTCTCGAGCCCGTCGTGCCCGCCGTCGTCCATGCGCCGCTCCTTCGCGTCCCAGTGTCCCCTCGACCCGTCGACCCCGCCGCGACGGCGGACGTGACGAGGACGGCCGCGGGCCTGAGGCCCGCGACCGTCCCTCGCCGACGGACGGGACGCCGTCAGTGGCCCTCGGCCCCGGCGGGGCCGTCGTGGCCGTCCGCGTGGGTCGCAGACTCGATGCCGAGGACGAACTTCTCGAACGCCAGCTCCGCCTCGACCCGCTCGCGCGCGCTCTCGACGCCGGGGTCCTGGCGCTCCGCGTCCCGGGCCTCCAGGACGCCGTCGAAGCGCTCGGTCACCTCCAGGCGCAGCTCGCGCCGGAGGGTCTTGAACACCTGGTCGACGCTGCCCTCCTCCAGCGAGGACTCCGCCGCGGCCAGCGCCGGGCTGATCTCGACGTCCTCCTTGAGCCCGGTGTAGGACGCCCCTTCGCCGACCCGGTGCAGCCGGACCGCGGTCTCGACGAAGTACTGGTCGACGACCTCGCGGACCTCGGCGCCGCTGTCGCGCACGGCGATGGTCTGCTCGAACGCGGCGGTCAGCTCCGGCTCCTGGCTGGGCTTGACGTAGGGCAGCACGACGTCGACGTCGCCCTCGGCCAGCGCGTCGCGGGCCGCGGTGGCGACCGGGCCGTCGGCCGAGTCGCAATGCGCCTGCGCCGGTGTCGCCGAGCCGAGCATCAGCGGTACGGCGAGCGCCGTCGCGGCCAGCAGCGCGACGACGGCCCGGCCGAGGCGGGACGCGAGGATCGTGCGGGGGAGGGTTCTACGGGATGCGGCAACCATGGGGGTCACTCCTCTTCTCGGGGGTGGCCCGAGTGTCCGGGCCCCGCCCCGAGGAGAGAATGACGTGCGTCAAGTAGGTGCAGAACCCGCCGGTGGATGCCGGGTCAGGCCGGCTGCTCGGCGGTCAGGATCGCGTCGACCAGGATCGGCCCAGTGAGCTCGACCTGCCACTCGCGGGCGCCGAGCGCGCGCAGCTGGTCGGCGACGGCCGGGGCCAGGGTCGCGGCGTCCCGGGCGCTCGGCGGGCTCCAGAGCGTGCGGCGCAGGTAGTCGGGGGTGAGGAGGTTCTCGACGGGCACCTGGGTCCGCTCGGCGAGCGCGCTCATCGCCTCACGCGCCAGCGCCAGCCGTCGGGCGGCCACGGGGTCCTTCTCGGCCCAGGCGCGGGGGAGCGGCGGCCCGTCCCCGCGGGGGGAGCGCGCCGGCAGGTCCGCCTCGCTCATCGTGGCCACCTCCTGCAGCGCCGCGACCCACCGGCTCGCGTAGCGCTCCGCGCCGCGACCGTGGAACCCCTTCGTCGCGAGCAGCGCGGCGCGATCGGTCGGCATCGCCTGGGCGGCGGCGACGATCGCGGAGTCGGGCAGGATCCGGCCCGGGGTGACGTCGCGGTGCTCGGCGATCTCGTCGCGGGTCTCCCACAGCGCCCGCACGGCGCCGAGTGCCCGCCGGCCGCGGACCCGGTGCAGGCCCGACGTACGCCGCCACGCCTCGACCCGCTCCGCCTGCTCGAACCCGCGCAGGGCTTCGAACTCCTGGCGCGCCCACTCGGCCTTGCCGGCCGCCTCGAGCTCGGCGCCCAGCAGGTCGCGCAGCTCGACGAGCACCTCGACGTCCAAGGCGGCGTACTCCAACCACGGCTCGGGCAGCGGGCGCGTCGACCAGTCGACCGCGGAGTGCTCCTTGGCCAGGCGCGCGCCGAGCAGGCTCTCGACGAGCGTGGCGAGCCCGACCCGGGGATAGCCGAGCAGCCGCCCGGCCAGCTCGGTGTCGAACAGCCGGCTGGGTTGCAGCCCGACCTCGGCCAGGCAGGGCAGGTCCTGGGTGGCGGCGTGCAGGATCCACTCGGTGCCCTCGAGCGCCTCCTGCAGCCGGGGGAGGATCACGAACGGGATCGGGTCGACGAGGAACGTGCCGGCGCCCTCGCGCCGCAGCTGGATCAGGTAGGCGCGCGAGGAGTAGCGGTAGCCCGAGGCCCGCTCGGCGTCGATGGCCACCGGGCCGGTGCCGGCCGCGATCCGATCGCAGACCTCGGCCAGGCCCGTCTCGGTGTCGACGATGCGTGGCAGCCCGTCGCGCAGGGTCAGCAGCGGCCGATCGGGTGCGGGCTCCTCGGGTGTCGGCTGCTCGGCGGGTGTGGGGTCGTCGGGATGAGAGGGCATGTCAGCGTCCCGAGCCCCGCTGACCGCGTCGGCTCGGCATCATCGTCACGCCCTCGGGGACCGGCGGCAGCCCGACGGCGGTGCAGAGCAGCTCGGCCCACGCCTCGACGTGGGGAGCCAGGTCCAGCGGCGCGAGGGCGGGAGCGTCGTCGGGCACCAGCGGTGTCCACGACGCCCGGATCTCGATCTGCGCGGTGCCACCCTCGTCGACCATCCCGCCGAAGCTCTCGGTGGCGACCCGGGTGACGGTGCCCGATGCGGCGGCGTACGCCGCGCCGTGCGCCTCGAGGGCCTCGACCAGCCAGGACCATCCCACGGCGGCGAGCATCGGGTCGGTGATCAGCTCGAGGTCGATCTCGGCCCGCGCGTAGGCCACGCAGCGGAACGTGCCGTCCCAGGCGTCGTTGCCGGCGGGGTCGTGCAGCAAGATGATGCGGCCGGTGCCGACGTCGGTGTCGTCGACGGTCACGTCGGCCGACAGGGCGGAGGCGTACGGCGCGATCCGCTGCGGCGCGGGCATCTCCTCGCAGAGGATCTCCGGGCGCAGCCGCGCGGCGTGCATGGTCGCCACCGCGTCCCGGAACTCCGGGGGTGCCGCACCCGCACCCGTCCCCGGGTGCGTCTCCTGACCGACGACCATGGGTTCACAGTAGGTCGATCGCGCGGTCCCGATGTGCGAACACGCCGGGTGACCTGCGAGGCTTCGCCCGTGACCCCCGATCCGCGGCTCGCCGACAGCGCGTTCTTGAAGGCCGCGCGTGGCGAGCCGGTGCCGCACACGCCGGTGTGGTTCATGCGCCAGGCCGGCCGGTCGCTGCCGGAGTACCTCGCGGTGCGCGAGGGCGTCGGCATGCTGGAGTCCTGCATGGATCCCGAGCTGGTCGTCGAGATCACCCTCCAGCCGGTGCGGCGGTACGGCGTCGACGCCGCGATCTTCTTCTCCGACATCGTGCTGCCGCTCAAGGCCGTCGGTGTCGACCTGGACATCAAGCCCGGCGTCGGGCCGGTGATCGCCCATCCGGTGCGCACGCTCGCCGACGTCGAGGCGATCTCGGACCTCACCCCCGAGCACGTGCCGTTCATCACCGAGGCGGTCCGCACGCTCGTGGGCGAGCTCGGCGGCACCCCGCTGATCGGGTTCGCGGGCGCGCCGTTCACGGTCGCGTCGTACCTGGTCGAGGGCGGCCCGTCCAAGGAGCACGCCCGGACCAAGGCGATGATGTTCGGGGCGCCGGACGTGTGGGACGCGCTGCTGCGCAAGATCGCCGGCATCGCCGCGGCCTACCTCGAGGTGCAGGTCGCGGCCGGGGCGTCGGCCGTGCAGCTGTTCGACTCGTGGGCCGGGGCGCTGACCCCGGCCGACTACCGCGACCACGTCATGCCGCACTCCGCGCGCGTGCTCGAGCGGGCCGGGGCGCTCGGCGTACCCCGCATCCACTTCGGGGTCGGTACGGCGAACCTGCTCGGCCTGATGGGCGAGGCGGGCGCCGACGTGGTCGGTGTCGACTGGCGCACGCCGCTGGCCGACGCGATCGGGCTGGTCGGCGACCGTGGCGTCCAGGGCAACCTCGACCCCACGCTCGTGTTCGCGCCGACCGAGGTGATGACCGCCCGCGCCGCCGAGATCATCGAGGCCGGCCGGGCCGCCCGCGGCCACATCTTCAATCTCGGCCACGGCGTGATCCCCTCGACCGACCCCGACCAGCTCACGCGGCTCACCGAGTTCGTCCAGAGCTACCCGCACTAGCCCCCCGGTCTCCCGTCGAGACACCAGGAATGGCTGTCCCGGCCCGGCGTGTCGCAGCCAGTTCAGGTGTCTCGACGAGGAACGGTCAGCCCTCGGACGGCTCCGGCTCGGGGTGGGGGCGACGGCGTCGGGCCGCGCGGACGACGAGCAGTGTCGGCACGCCCAGCACCAGCAGCAGCGCCAACCACGGCAGCAGGGCGCCGACCAGCGTCGCCATCGCGACCGCGAACTTCGTCAGCCCGTGCCAGCCGGCCGAGAACCCGGCGAGGAAGCCGGTGTCGTCGTCCTTCTCCGCCTTCGCCTTCTTCTCCGGGATCTGATCGACGCTGACCACGATCGTGGACTGGCGGCTCTGGTTCTGCAGGTACGCCGCCTGCCGCTCCAGCGACTCCAGCTCGGCCTGACGCTGCGAGAGCTGCGCCTCGATCGCCATGATGTCGCGGATGCTCTGCGCCCGCTTGAACAGCACCGTGATCCGCTCGATGCTGCGGCGCTGCACCTGCAGTCGGGTGCGGGTGTCGATGAGCTTGGCGGTGACGTCGTCCTCGCTGGTGTTCGCCGACACGAGCTCGGCCCGCTCGAGGCCCTTGAGCTCGGTCATCGCGTCGTCGAAGGCGGCGACGGGGATCCGCAGCACCATCCGGGTGTACGCCGGGTGCCCGTCCTCGTCGGTCGTGGTCTTCTCCTCGGTGATCTTGCCGTCGTGCTGGTCGACGACGCGCTGGACGTCGAACTGCGCCTTGCCGACGTCGTCGGCTCGCAGCGCGACGTTGCCCTTCTTGATCAGCGCCTGTTGGGGATCGTCCGGGCTCGGCCGGTCCGCCGCGGACGTGACGGCGTCGGACGTGTAGCCGTCCTCGAAGGCGGCGCCGCCGTCCATGTCGACGCCGTCGCGCTGCGCCGCCGCCGGCGCCTCGCCGGCCACCGAGCTGTCGGCCGCGCCTCCGCTGGTGGGTGCGTCGGCGTCCTCGCCGCTCGAGCAGCCGGTGAGGGCGACCGCCAGGACGACCAGCGACGGGACCAGGACACGCAGCGGGGTGAGCCTCATAGGCGTGGGACGGCCGACCCCGCCGATCGGTTCCGTCCCGCTCCTGGGAGACTCGCGGGGTGAGCAGGATCGTGGTGGTGGGGGCCGGGATCGCCGGCCTGGCCGCGGCCCGCGACCTCACCGAGGCCGGCCACGACGTCGTCGTGCTGGAGTCCTCGCCCCGCGCCGGCGGCAAGCTGCGCCGCGACGAGGTCGGCGGCGTCACCGTCGACGTCGGCGCCGAGGCGATGCTCAACCGGCGCCCCGAGGGCGTCACGCTGGCCCGCCAGCTCGGCCTGCCGATCGAGCACCCGACGCTGGCCGCGTCGCGGATCTGGACCCGCGGCGAGCTGCGCCCGCTGCCGCGCTCGCTGATGGGCGTGCCCCTCGACCTGCCGCAGCTCGAGGCGTCGGGCGTGCTCTCGCCCGAGGGCCTCGCCCGGGTGCGCGCCGAGCGCACCCGGTGGCCCGACCGCCTCGAGGAGGACGTCTCGGTCGGCGACCTCGTCGACCGGCGCTTCGGCCCCGAGGTCACCGACCGGCTCGTCGAGCCCCTCCTCGGCGGTGTGTACGCCGGGCACGCGCGGCTGATCTCCGCGCGCGCCTCGGTGCCCCAGCTGGTCAGCTACGCCAGCCGCGGCTCCGTGCTCGAGCAGGCGGCCGCGATCCCGACCACCTACTCCGGCCCGGTGTTCGCCGGGATCCCCGGCGGCATGGGCCAGCTGCCCGAGCGGCTCGCCGCG
This sequence comes from Nocardioides sp., assembly GCF_036401255.1. Classification (GTDB taxonomy): domain Bacteria; phylum Actinomycetota; class Actinomycetes; order Propionibacteriales; family Nocardioidaceae; genus Nocardioides. Next base: position 14,676 of record NZ_DASWVI010000179.1, read on the forward strand.
GACCTCGCCGTACGCACCGGCGCCACGGTCCGCGAGCTCACCCGCACCCCCACGGGCTTCGCGCTCACCGTCGGGCCCACGACCGCCCCCGAGCTGGTCGAGGCCGACGCGGTCGTGCTGGCCACCCCCGCCGCCCCGACCGCGCGGCTGCTGCGCGAGGTCGCGCCGGTCGCGGCCGCCGAGCTGGCGGGTGTCGAGGCGGCCTCGATGGTCGTGGTGACGTTCGCGTTCCGCGTCGCCGACGCCCCCGACCTGGCTGCGACCGACTCGTCGGGGTTCCTGGTCCCGCCGGTCGACGGTCGCCGGGTCAAGGCCTCGACGTTCTCGTTCGCCAAGTGGGGCTGGGTCCGTGAGGCGGGCGGCGACCTGCTGCTCCTGCGCACCTCGCTCGGCCGGCACCGCGAGGAGCTCGCGCTCCAGGCGAGCGACGAGGAGCTCGTCGCGTGGTCGCTGGAGGACCTCGCCGCGGCCGTCGGCCTCGCGGCGACCCCCGTCGACACGCACGTGCAGCGGTGGGGCGGCGGCCTGCCGCAGTACGCCGTCGGCCACCTCGACCGGGTCGACCGGATCCGCGCCGCGGTCGCCGGCGTGCCCGGCCTGGCCGTCTGCGGCGCGGCGTACGACGGCGTCGGCATCCCCGCGGTCATCGCGTCGGCCCACCGGGCGGCCGCGGAGGTCCTCGCCGACGTGTCCGGCCCGCACGGCTGACCCCGGCACCGTCAGGGACGATCGTCCTGGCCCGGCCCGGATACCCCTACGGCCGGTTGGCACAATGGGCGGCATGAGCACCAAGGCGCAGCGGGCCCGCGAGATCAACGAGTCCATCCGCTACACGATGTGGTCGGTGTTCCGGGTGGCGCGACCCCTGGGCCCTGCCGACTCCGGGGCGGACCGCGCGGCCGAGGGCGCCGAGGTCGAGAAGCTCTTCGCCGAGCTCGCCGAGGCCGACGTGATCGTGCGCGGCGTCTACGACGTCGCCGGTCTGCGGGCCGACGCCGACTTCATGGTGTGGTGGCACGCCGAGACCTCCGAGCAGCTCCAGGACGCCTACGAGCGGCTCCGGCGTACCGCTCTCGGCCAGCGGCTCGAGCCGGTGTGGTCGCAGCTGGCCCTGCACCGCCCGGCGGAGTTCAACAAGAGCCACGTGCCGGCGTTCCTCGGCGACGAGGAGCCCAAGCGGCACGTGTGCGTCTACCCGTTCGTGCGCTCCTACGAGTGGTACCTCCTCGAGGAGTCCGAGCGCCGCCGGATGCTCGCCGAGCACGGCAAGATGGCCCGCGACTACCCCGACGTGCGCGCCAACACCGTCTCGAGCTTCGCCCTCGGCGACTACGAGTGGCTGCTGGCCTTCGAGGCCGATGAGCTCCACCGGATCGTCGACCTGATGCGGCACCTGCGCGGCTCCGACGCCCGGCGCCACGTCCGCGAGGAGGTGCCGTTCTACACCGGCGCCCTGGTGCCGGTCGCCGATCTGGTCGACCGGCTGCCCTGACTCACCTCGACCCGCCCGTGACTTTCGGGCGGGTCGACGGGAACCAGGATGGTCAAGCGCCCGTCGTACCGGCATGAGGACCCTGCTGGCGGCCGTGACCCTGCTGCTCGCCGCGCCGTTCCTGGCGGCGTGCGGCGATGACGGCGACACCACCGCCACCGACCCCGGCGGTACGCCGACGGCCGGCACGAACCCGATGCCGTCCGAGATCCCGGCCGCGCCCGGCACCGTGCACACCAACGGCCTGGCGACCGTCCTGGACCGCGGGGCCGGTGCGGGCGGGCCGCAGCTGTGCCTGGGGCCGGTCGCCGAGTCCTGGCCGCCGCAGTGCACCGGCCAGCCGGTCCAGGGCTGGGACTGGAGCGACCACCACGGTGTCTTCGAGCGCCAGGGGCGGATCCGGTGGGGCCAGTTCGCGGTGACCGGCACCTGGGACGGCGCGACGTTCGGCTACCACGACGCGATCGCGGCCGCGCTGTACGACCCGATGCCGACCGAGACCGTGACCTACCCGGACCCGGCCGTGGTGCACACCGCCGCCGAGCTCGAAAACATCGCCACCGACGTCGGCGACCTCCCCGGCACCCAGGGGGTGTACGTCGATGCCGGCCACGTGCTCGTCGACGTGGTCTACGACGACGGCACGCTGCAGGCGTGGGCGGACCGCGCCTACGGCAAGGCCGTCGTGGTCGTCAGATCCGCCCTGCTCGACGGCTGAGCGCGCTGAGGTTGCCCACGCACCTGACGTATCTGTCGCGCTCGCCGGCGAGTCCACGACAGATACGTCAGGTGCGCCGCCACCTCAGGAGTCGGCCGGCTCCAGGGTGAGGCTGATCGAGTTGATGCAGTAGCGATCGCCGGTGGGGGTGCCGTAGCCGTCGGGGAAGACGTGGCCGAGGTGGGAGCCGCAGTTGGAGCAGCGGACCTCGACCCGCTTCATGCCGTGCGAGGTGTCCTCGAGGTACTCGATCGTGTCGCTGATCGGCTGGTAGAACGAGGGCCAGCCGCAGCCGGAGTGGAACTTCGTGTCGGACTCGAACAGCTTGGCCTGGCAGGCCTTGCAGCGGTAGACGCCCGTGGTCTCGGTGTCGGTGTACTCGCCGGTGAAGGCGCGCTCGGTGCCGGCCTCGCGCAGCACGGCGTACTCCTCCGGCGAGAGCTCCTCGCGCCACTCCTCGTCGGTCTTCTGCACGTTGTACGCCATGGTCCCACGGTAGTGCGCCCGGCAAGCCGGGGCCGCCACCGGGCCCGGAGACCCAGGTCACCCCCAGGGGGCATTGACGCGGTTCGGAGAACAATTGTTCACTGAACTGCATGGCCGGACCGACGACGATCCCGTGGGGTCGCCTGCGCGGCGCGGGCGACAAGCTCACGACCCCGCTGCACCCCGACGACTACCTGCGGCTGCTCAACCCGCTGTGGAGCGAGCGCGAGCTGCGCGGGCGGGTCGAGCGCGTCATCCCCGAGACCGACGACGCGGCGACGCTGGTGATCCGCCCCGGGTGGGGTTGGCGCTACGACCACCGACCGGGCCAGTACGTCGGCATCGGCGTCCAGGTCGACGGGAAGTTCCAGTGGCGCTCCTACTCGGTCAGCTCGCCGCCGCGGCGCAGAGGCCGGACGATCTCGATCACCGTCCGGGCGATGCCGGAGGGCAAGCTCTCCGCCCACCTCGTCAACGGCCTCGCGCCCGGCACGATCGTGCGGCTGGCGCTGCCCGAGGGCGACTTCGTGCTGCCCGACCCGCCCCCGCCGAAGATGCTGTTCCTCGTGGGCGGCAGCGGGGTCACCCCCGTGATGGCGATGCTGCGCACGATGGATCGCCGAGGCAACCTCCCCGACGTCGTCATGCACTACTCCTCGCCGACGCCGGAGCGGATGATCTTCCGCGCCGAGCTCGACGACCTCGAGGCCCGGCACGAGGGGCTCACCGTGCACCGCCTCCACACCGACCTCGACGGGATGCTCGACCTCCCGCACCCCACGCGTGGCCTCGACGGCTTCTGCCCCGACTGGCGCGAGCGCGAGACCTGGGCGTGCGGGCCGGGCCCGATGCTCGACGCGATCACCGAGCACTACCGGGCCGCCGGCCTGGAGGACCGGCTGCACCTCGAGCGGTTCTCCCTCGAGCTCGGGGGCGAGGGCGGCGAGGGCGGCACGATCACGTTCCGCAACTCCGGCAAGTCGATCGACGCCGACGGCGCGACCACCGTGCTCGAGGCCGGCGAGGAGGCCGGCGTCGGCATGCCCTACGGGTGCCGGATGGGCATCTGCCACACCTGCACCCTGACCCTCGTCTCCGGCACCGTGCGCGACCTGCGCAGCGGCGAGGAGTTCGGCCAGCCCAACGAGCGCGTGCAGACCTGCGTGACCGCCGCGGTCGGCGACTGCACGCTCGACATCTGACGACCCCTACGAAGGGACTGACCCATGGCCATCTCGGACGTCAAGGAGTACACCCACCTCACCGACGAGGAGGTGGAGCAGATCGGCCGCGAGCTCGATGCGATCCGGGCCGAGATCGAGGAGTCGCGTGGTGCCGACGACGCGGCGTACATCAACCGGCTCATCACGATCCAGCGCTCGCTGGCCGCGGCCGGCCGGGTCGTGCTGATGGCCTCGGCTGCCACCGGCAGGGGCAGGAAGCCCGCCTGGGCCGCCGGCGCCGGCCTGCTCGCCGTGGCCAAGATCCTCGAGAACATGGAGATCGGCCACAACGTCATGCACGGCCAGTGGGACTGGATGAACGACCCGGAGATCCACTCCTCCAACTGGGAGTGGGACACCGCCCAGCCCGCCGAGCAGTGGAAGCACAGCCACAACTACATCCACCACCAGTTCACCAACGTCCTCGGCTACGACAACGACATCGGCTACGGCATCCTCCGGATGGCGCGCGAGCAGAAGTGGCACCCGGCTAACCTCGGCCAGCCGGTCTACAACGCGCTGCTCGCGACGCTGTTCGAGTGGGGCGTGGCCCTGCACGACCTCGACATCGAGCGGATCCGCAAGGGTGAGAAGGACCCGAAGGAGATGAAGCGGCAGCTCAGGCAGATCCTCCGCAAGGGCCGCAACCAGATCCTCAAGGACTACGTCGTCTACCCGGCGCTCTCGGGCAAGCAGTGGAAGTCGACGCTGACAGCCAACCTCACCGCCAACATCGTCCGCAACCTGTGGGCCTACGTGATCATCTTCTGCGGCCACTTCCCCGACGGGGCGATGCACTTCACCGAGGAGGAGATCGAGGACGAGACCCGCTCGGAGTGGTACCTGCGCCAGATCCTGGGCGCCGCGAACTTCGAGGGCGGCCCGCTGCTGCACATCATGAGCGGCAACCTCGGCTTCCAGATCGAGCACCACCTGTTCCCCGACCTCCCGAGCAACCGGTACGCCGAGATCTCGGTGCGCGTGCGCGAGCTGTGCGACAAGTACGACATCCCCTACACCGTCGGCCCGCTGCACAAGCAGTACGGCCAGGCGCTCCGCACGATCATCAAGCTGTCGCTGCCGAACCGGTTCACCGCGAGCGACCAGCCGGAGCCCCCGACCCCGGCCCGCGACCGCAAGCGCAAGTCCGACGACGAGCGGCCGCCGCGGCGCCGCGAGCTGGGCGGGTGGATGCGGAGCGCGGCGTCGTGAGCCTTCGGGAGTCCCGGCTGAGCCAGGTCGACCGGATCCACCAGGTCGCCTGGGTGACCCAGTGCGCGCTGTCGCGGATCTGCGGCGGCTGCGCGCAGTCGCTCGGCCGGCCGATCGCGTTCGTCGGCACGCCCGAGGAGGTGGCCCGCAACGCCTTCCACCTGCCGCCGATGCACGTCGAGTGCGCGGAGGACCTGCGCCGTACGCCGCGCGCGGACCCGTCCTGGCAGCTCACGCTGACCGCGGGGTTCGAGTTCGTCCGCCCGACGCGCGAGGACGCCGATCGGCGCCCGACGTTCCAGCCGAACTCGCTGCTCTGAGCAGGCCGAGGACAAAGGCAGGAGCCCCGCTGCCGCCTTCTCGGACCCACCCCGGGGAGGTGGGCTCGAGCGCGCGGCAGTGGGGCTCTGCGGTGGTCGCATGTTCCCCCGGTGTCCGGATCAAGCTGGTCCGTGCGACCGATGACTTGAGGATCGGTCGGTGTCGGCGGGACCTGAGGAGTGGACCAGACCGATTTTCGCGGCGGCCCGGAGCCCCGGGGAAGGCGTCGGGGACACGGTCGGGGCCAGGCCCGGGACGACCCCGATGCGGCCGACCCGTCCCGGCCGGGAGGGTGGCGGCATGCCCGTCGCCCGCCGCCGTCTCGTCGTCTGCGCCGCCACCGTGCTGGCCTGCCTGCCCTACCTCGCCCTCAAGATCGCCTGGCTCGCCGGGAGCTCGGTCGGGATCAGGTCGGGTGCGGCCGGGGCCGGGATGCACGACGAGCGCTACGTGGTGGGCAACCTGATCACGGTGGGCATGGAGCTGGTGGCGATCGGCCTCCTGCTCGCGCTCACGTTCCCGTGGGGCAGGCGCGTCCCCGGCTGGCTGCTCGTCGTACCGGTGTGGGTGGCGGCCGGGCTGCTGGCGCCGATCGCGCTCGGGCTGCCCGTCGGGCTCGTCCTGCAGGCGCTGGCCGGGGGCGTCCCGTCCTCCGGCGACGACGGGCTCGAGGCCTGGGTCTACGCGGTCGTGTACGGCGGCTTCGTGCTCCAGGCGGTCGGCGTGCTCACGGCGTTCGGCTGGCACGCCCGCGAGCGCTGGCCGGACTGGGCGCGGGCCCGGCGGCTGCGTTCGTCGCCGGCGACGGTCGTGGCGATCGGCGTCGTGGTCGGGTTCGGTCTGCTGCACCTCGTGTGGGCGCTCGCCGGCGACGCGGCGGCCGCGCCGGAGGGCTTCGAGACCGTGGCCCAGCGGACCTACCTCGCCGCGACCGGTGTGCTGGTCCTCGCGGCCGCGCTCGCCGGTCCGGCTGCGATCGCCTGGGTCGGCACCGCGGTCACCGTCCTCGCCGGCCCGACCCAGCTGCTGCTCGCCCACGAGGGCCACGTCGGCGCCGTGGTGCCGGTGGCTGCCGTCCTGGCCTCGATCGGCGGGTTGTGGCTGGTCCGCACGCTGCTGGTCTCCCGTCGAGTGACGTGAACTGGCTGTCTCGGCGCCCCAGGTCGAGCCACTGCACGTCACTCGACGAGGCACCGGACCCCGATAGCCTCCCTCCATGGCGAAGGTGAGCGCGGCCGAGGTCCAGGCGGGCGGGCGGGCCGTCCGCGTCTCCAGCCCCGACCGGGTGATCTACGAGGCGACCGACCGCACCCCCGAGGTCACCAAGCTGATGGTCGCGGAGTACTTCGCGAGCGTCGAGGACGGGCTGATGCGCGCCCTGCGGGAGCGGCCGACGGCGCTGGAGCGCTGGACCTCCGGGGTCCGGCCCGGGATGCGGCTCGCGACCGGGCCGCAGGACAAGGACGCCGACGCGTTCTACCAGAAGCGGGTGCCCAAGGGCGCTCCGGACTACCTCGAGACCGTGCGCGTCACGTTCCCGTCGGGGCGCACGGCCGAGGAGATCTGCCCCACCGAGATCGCGGTGCCGGTCTGGTGCGCGCACATGGGCACGCTGGTGTTCCACCCCTGGCCGGTGCGGCGCTCCGACGTCGACCACCCCGACGAGCTGCGCATCGACCTGGATCCCCAACCCGGTACGACGTTCGCCGACGCGGTCCGGGTCGCCGGGGTCGCCCGGGAGCTGCTCGAGGAGCTGGGGCTGCGCGGCTACCCGAAGACGTCAGGCAACCGGGGCGTGCACATCTACGTGCGCATCGAGCCCCGCTGGGAGTTCACCGACGTCCGGCACGCCGCGATCGGGTTCGGTCGCGAGCTGGCCCGCCGCGACGCGGGCGTGACGGTGGAGTGGTGGAAGGAGGAGCGCGGCGAGCGGATCTTCGTCGACTTCAACCAGAACAACCGCGACCGGACGATCGCCTCCGCGTACTCCCTGCGCCCGCTGCCCGGCGCGCCCGTGTCGACCCCCGTGACGTGGGAGGAGCTCGCCGGCATCTCCGACCCGCGCGACTACAACCTGTTCACGGTGCCCGACCGGGTGGCCGACGGCGACCCCTGGGCGAGCATCGACGACACGGCGTACTCCCTCGAGCCGCTGCTGCGGCTGTGGGAGGAGCTGCCCGGCGGCGAGCTGAGCTTCCCCCCGGACTACCCCAAGATGCCGGGCGAGCCGCCCCGGGTGCAGCCGAGCAAGAAGGTCGCCGCGCACTGGGACGAGGAGGGCAACCGGATCGAGCCGTGACCCAAGCCTCTGTTTGGGCGGCGATCCCAGCGGGAAAATCCCCTCAGACGAGGTGAGAGGGGAAGGGATCCGATGTCCGCGCGTCGACCTGTTTCGGTACTGGTTCTCTCGGAGCAGCCCGTGATCGCGGCGGGGGTGGAGCACCTGCTCGCGCGGTTCCCGGACCGGATCGCGATCGTCGACGAGGCGGCCGCCGACGACGACACGGTCGTGGTCTACGACGTGTACGGCCTCTTCGTCGGCCACGAGGAGGACTTCGAGCGGGTCGTCAAGCGGCACCCCGACCGGGTGCTGGCCCTCTCCCGAGTGCTCCAGCCGGGCCTGACGGCCCGTGCGCTCGACCTGGGCGCCGTCGCCTCCGTCTCCATCGGACTCCCCGCCGAGGAGCTCGCCGATGCGATCGAGTCCTTCGCCTTGGGCCACCTCCAGGACGGGTCCCAGGCCGATCTCGACAACCAGGCCGACCGGCGCCGCCAGCTCGGGCGGGACGTGAACCTGACCCCGCGCGAGCAGCAGGTGCTCGCGCTCATCGTCGCCGGCCGGTCCAACGACGAGCTCGCGGCCGACCTCTACCTGAGCATCAACACCGTCAAGAGCATGATCCGCTCGGTCTACCGCAAGATCGGCGTCACCAGCCGCGCCCAGGCCGTGGCGTGGGGGGGTGGACCACGGCTTCCCGTCGGGCGCGGACCGGCCCGGGCCCGAGGAGCGATGATGCCCCGGTGACCGACCCGCCTCAGACCGCAGGGGACCAGGAGGAGCCCACCGCCCACGGAGCACCCGGGCGCTCCCGGTGGACGGCGTACCTGGACTGGATGCGCGCGGAGATCGCGACGGCCGTGCTCGCCCTCGACGAGACCGAGCGCCGGACCACCCGATTGCCGTCGGGGTGGACCCCGATCGAGCTGCTCAGCCACGTGCTGCACATGGAACAGCGGTGGTTCGTGTGGGGGTTCCTCGGCGAGCCCGTCGAGGACCCGTGGGGCGACTGGTCGGTCGACGAGCCGTGGGAGTCCGGCGCCGAGGGCCGCTGGGTGGTCGCCGAGGACACCACGGCCGAGGAGCTCGCCGGTCGGCTGCGGGCGGTGGGGGAGCGGACGCGGTCGGTGCTGCGCGACTTCCCGCCGGAGGCCACGGCCGCGCCGGGCGGCCGGTTCGCCGACGACCCGCCGACCCTGGAGTGGATCTGCTTCCACGTGCTCACCGAGTACGCCCGGCACGCCGGGCACCTCGACATCGCGGTCGAGCTCGCCGTTCCGGAGGCCGGACGCACGTGAGGCCCGCCCCGCCTTCGTGGACGACGTCCACGCGCGCGGAGCGGGCCTCACGGACCGACCGGTGGCGCTCCCCCCAGCGCCGGGCGGGTCCCCACACCCCGCCTCGTTCGGCCTGTCTGTCACGACCGGACCGTCCCCCGTGGATCCCGGGCCCGGTGTCGCCGGGTCTCCCCACCGACATCTCGAACACTAGGCCCGGGTCCTCCACGCCGCGTCCACGTCCGGGTGACACCTGATCCACAGGACGGGAAGGTTTCACCCACGCGTTAGCCTCAGCCCGTGCTCCTCGCGTTCGACACCGCCACCCCGCTGGTCACCGTGGCGCTCCACGACGGCTCCGACGTCGTCGTCGAGCTGGTCGCCGAGCGGCCGATGAAGCA
>NZ_DASWVI010000180.1:0-6890 GCF_036401255.1 Nocardioides sp.
CCACCGACCCACTGCGCCGCCGCGACCGCGCCCGTGCCCAGCACGCTGAGCGCGGCCAGCACAGCCAGCAGCTGCGCGATCCGGACCCGGGTCATGGCAGGGGTCTACCCCGGACCCGCCTCATCGACACCGCCTGTGCGCCCCTGTGCACAACGCCGAGGCGGCGCCAGTTTCCCCCCGCACCGGAAACTGGCGCCGACTCGGCCCACATCGAGCGGAAACTGGCGCCGACTCGGCCCACCTCGAGCGGAAACTGGCGCCGACTCGGCTCAGGGGACGTCGCGGCGCAGGGTGGTGAACCGGCCGACGAGGGCCAGCACGACGGTGTAGGAGAGCAGGACGGCCAGGGCGGCCGGACGCGACAGCAGCGCGGAGGAGCCGCCGGCCAGCTCGCCGAAGAGGCTGGAGCCGATCAGGCCGTCGGCGGCCGCTCCGGGCAGGAACCTCGCGACCCCCTCGGTGCCGTCGAAGGACCCCAGGGCGAGGCGGGCGATCGGCTCCACGAACTGGGTGAAGGCGAGGATGACCACGATCGCGGCCACCTGGTTGGGGACCACGCTGCCGAACGCGACGCCGATCATCGTCCACAGCACGGTCACGAGCACGCCCAGCACGAGCACGCGCACCACGGAGCCGTCGCCGAGGTACGCGCCGTCGCCCCACCCGGCGAGCAGCGGGGCGCTCGCGCCGACGACCGCGACCGTGCCCACCACGCCGTACAGCAGGCCGATCGGGACGGTCGCGAGCAGCTTGGCCGTGAGCAGTACGCCGCGCCGCGGCTCGACCAGCAGGGTCTCGGTGATCGTCTGGTGCCGGAACTCCGCGGTGATCGCCAGGCTGCCGATCACGAGCGGGAACACGTAGCCGACGGCGTTGGTCAGCCCGTAGATCGCTCGCGCCGCCGCGGCACCCTCCAGCGGCGCCGCGCCGCTCCCCTCCTCGGGTGCGAACACGAACGAGGACGCCATCACGACGCCGATGAACGCGAGGTAGCCGGCGAGCACGAGCAGCAGCAGCCACCACATCCGGGTGCTGACCAGCTTGCGGTACTCCGCAACCAGCGCCGCCCGCATCGAACCCTTCACGACGCACCTCCCGTCAGCCGGAGGAACACGTCCTCGAGGCCGGTGCCGCGGCTGACCAGCTGGTGCAGCTCGAGGCGCGCGGCGTACGCCGCCGCCCCGGCCTCGGCGGCCGGTACGCCGGTGAGCACCAGGCCGGCGCCGTCGGGCCGGGTCGCCCAGCCGCGCTCGCGGCAGAGGTCGGCCAGGGCCTGCTCGGCCGGCGACTCGATGTAGGTCTCGGGCGCGGCGGTGCTCGCGAGCTCGGCGAGGGAGGAGGCGTGCACGAGCCGGCCCTCGGCGATGATCACCACGTCGTCGACGGTGTGTTGCACCTCGGACAGCACGTGGCTGGAGATCAGCACCGTGCGGCCCTGGGCCGCGAACGCCCGCAGCAGCTGACGCAGCCAGACGATGCCCTCGGGGTCGAGGCCGTTCGCCGGCTCGTCGAGCACGATCGCCGGCGGGTCGCCGAGCAGCGCGGTCGCCAGCGCGAGCCGCTGCCGCATTCCGAGCGAGTAGCCCCCGACCCGGCGGTTGCCGGCCGCGGCGAGGCCGACGAACTCGAGCAGCTCGTGACAGCGCGTCCGGTCGACGCCCGCCTGCGCCGCGTAGACACCGAGGTGGCCCAGGCCGGTGCGGCCCGGGTGGAACCCGGAGGACTCGATCGCGGCGCCGACGACCCGCGCGGGGGTCGGGTGCTCGGCGTACGGCCGGTCCCCGACGAGTGCCCGTCCGCCGGTCGGGCGGGTCAGCCCGAGGAGCATCCGCAGCGTCGTGGTCTTGCCGGCGCCGTTGGGTCCGAGGAACCCGGTGACTGCGCCTGGCCGGACGTCGAAGCTGAGCTCGTCGACCGCGCGGATGGTGCCGAACGTCTTGCTCAGACCGGCGACCGACAGCGTCGGGCCGGCGTTCCCCCGGTAGGCCACGGGGCCGAGCCTAGAGGCTGAGCTGGCGCTTCACGACGTCGGCCAGCCGCCCGGCGACGGACACGGCCTGCTCCTGGGTGGCGGCCTCGACCATCACCCGCACCAGCTGCTCGGTGCCGGAGGGGCGCAGCAGCACGCGGCCGGTGTCGCCGAGCGCGGCCTCCTCCTCCGCGATCGCGGCCGCGAGCACCGCGTCGTCGTCGGCGCGGCTCTTGTCGACGTCGGGGACGTTGACGAGCACCTGCGGCAGCCGGGTGACCACGGCGGCGAGGGACTGCAGGCTCTGCCCGGTCGCGGCCATCCGCTGGAGCACGTGCAGGGCGGTGAGGATGCCGTCACCGGTGGTCGCGTGCTCGCTCATGATGACGTGGCCGGACTGCTCGCCACCCAGCGAGTACCCGGAGACGCGCATGGCCTCGAGGACGTAGCGGTCGCCGACCTTGGTCTGGCGTACGCCGACGCCGGCGGACCGCATCGCCTGCACGAAACCGAGGTTGCTCATCACGGTGGCGACCACGGTGTTCTTGGCGAGGTGACCGGTCTCGGCCATGCCGAGCGCGAGGATCGCGAGGATCTGGTCGCCGTCGACGGTGTTGCCCTCGTGGTCGACGGCCAGGCAGCGGTCGGCGTCGCCGTCGAGGGCGAATCCGACGTCGGCGCCGTGCTCGACGACCGCGGCCTGCAGCGGTCCGAGGTGCGTGGAGCCGCAGTCGTCGTTGATGTTGAGCCCGTCGGGCTCGACGCCGATCGCGATCACCTCGGCGCCGGCGGCGCGCAGCGCGCGCGGCCCGGCCTCGTACGCCGCGCCGTGGGCGCAGTCGAGCACGACTTTGATGCCGTCGAGCGGCCGGGTGAGGGTGCCGACGAGGTGCTCGACGTACTCCTCGACGGGGGTGGCGTACGGCGTGACCCGCCCGACGGCACCGCCCAGGGGGCGATCCCACTCCTCGGCGAGGTGCTGCTCGATGACCTTCTCGACCGCGTCGTCGAGCTTGTGCCCGCCGCGGGCGAGGAACTTGATGCCGTTGTCGGGCATCGGGTTGTGCGAGGCGCTGATGACCACCCCGAGGTCGGCGCCGAGGGCCTCGGTCATGTACGCGACGGCCGGGGTGGGCAGGACCCGCAGCCGGAGCACGTCGACGCCGGCCGACGCGAGGCCCGCGACGACGGCGTGCTCGAGGAACTGCCCGGAGATGCGCGTGTCCCGGCCGACGACGGCGAGCGGGCGGTGACCCTCGAACTCGCCCCGGTCGGCCAGGACCCGGGCAGCGGCGACGGAGAGGTCCAGGGCCAGCTCGGCGGTCAGCTGACCGTTCGCCAGGCCCCGGACCCCGTCCGTGCCGAAGATGCGCGGCATGTACGACCTCTCGCGCTTGCGTTCGAAGTGCTGAGATCGGATGCCTGGCAAGGCGGAGGCCCGAAGGCGGCCTTAGAGCGGAGCGGCCGTCGAGGGCCGACAACGCAGCCAGGCGCCGATATCAGCGCTTCGAGAACTGGGGGGCCTTCCGGGCCTTCTTGAGACCGGCCTTCTTGCGCTCGATGACGCGGGCGTCGCGCGTGAGCAGCCCGGCCTTCTTCAGCGAGGGGCGGTTGGCCTCGACGTCGACCGCGTTGAGCGCACGGGCCACGCCCAGGCGCAGCGCGCCGGCCTGGCCGGTGATGCCGCCGCCGTGGATGCGGGCGATCACGTCGAAGCGACCCTCCAGCTGGGTGGTCACGAAGGGCTCGTTGACGACCTGCTGGTGCAGCTTGTTGGGGAAGTAGGAGTCCAGGGTGCGGCCGTTGACGGTCCACTGGCCGGTGCCGGGGACCAGGCGGACGCGGGCGACCGCCTCCTTGCGGCGGCCGGTGGCGCTCGCGGGGGCGATGGTCGCGGGGCGCTGCGGGGCGTCGGCGGACGGCGCGCTCTCCGAGCTGTAGGCGATGCCCTGCTCGTCGACCTCGTAGGTCTCCTCGACCTCGTTGGTGGTGTCGCTCATGTTCCTCAGGCTTTCTCGGTGCTCGTACAGACGGATTACTGGGAGATCTGCTTGATCTCGAACGGCGTGGCCTTCTGGGCCTGGTGCGGGTGGTTGGGCCCGGAGTAGACCTTCAGCTTCTTCAGCATCTGACGGCCGAGCTTGTTCTTCGGGAGCATGCCCCACACGGCCTTCTCGATGGCCTTGCGGGCGTCCTTCTCCAGGATCTCGCCGATCGGCGTGGCAGACAGACCACCGGGGTAGCCGGAGTGGCGGTAGGCCATCTTGGTCGTCTTCTTGTCGCCCGACAGGGCGACCTTCTCCGCGTTGACGATGATGACGAAGTCACCGGTGTCGACGTGGGGAGCGAAGATCGCCTTGTGCTTGCCGCGCAGGAGGTTCGCGGTCTGCACCGCGAGGCGGCCGAGGACGACGTCGGTGGCGTCGATGACGAGCCACTCGCGCTGGATGTCGCCGGGCTTGGGACTGTACGTGCGCACGGAAGTTTCCTTCTTCGTTCGTCGGGCCCGGAGAGCTGCTGCTCCCGGGTGGTGGAGCCACGCCCTCTGACGAACACGGCCCGGCTCCGCACTGGCGTACGGTCCGGATCTGCACCCCGATCCCGTGGCGGGTCGGAGCGCGGCAGGAGGCGCGACAGACAAGACTACGGGTCGCCGGTCAGCGGTGTCGAATCATCGGGGATGGGAGCCGGGTTTCGCATGCCGCCACGCCGCAGTCTAAGTTGGAGTGCGTGACAGATTCCCTCACCGTCCGTGACAACCGCACCGGGCAGGAGTACGAGGTCCCGATCACCGACGGCACGATCAAGGCCGCGGACCTGGGCCAGATCAAGGCCGACGAGTCCGCACCCGGCCTGGCCGTCTACGACCCGGGCTTCGTGAACACGGCCTCGTGCCGCAGCTCCGTCACCTTCATCGACGGCGACCGTGGCGTCCTCGAGTACCGCGGCTACCCGATCGAGCAGCTGGCCGAGAAGTCCAGCTTCCTCGAGGTGGCCTACCTGCTCATCCACGGCAGCCTGCCGACGCAGGCCGAGTACCAGGCGTGGGTGCACGAGATCACCTACCACACGTTCGTGCACGAGAACGTCAAGGAGTTCATGCAGGGCTTCCGCTACGACGCGCACCCGATGGGGATGCTGATGGCGTCGGTCGGGGCCCTGTCGACGTTCTACCCCGACGCGCGCAACATCTCCGACGCCGACAACCGGCACATGCAGATCGTCCGGATGATCGCGAAGATGCCGACGCTGGGCGCCTGGTCGTTCCGCCACGCGCAGGGCAAGCCGTTCATCTACCCCGACAACGAGCTCAGCTACACCGCGAACTTCCTCTCGATGCTGTTCAAGATGAGCGAGCAGAAGTTCGACGCTGACGAGCGCCTGGTCAAGGCCCTCGACGTGCTGTTCATCCTGCACGCCGACCACGAGCAGAACGCCTCCACCAACGCGGTGCGCTCGGTCGGCTCCACCCAGGTCGACCCCTACTCCGCCGTCGCGGCCGGCGTCGGTGCGCTCTACGGCCCGCTGCACGGCGGCGCCAACGAGGCGGTGCTGCGGATGCTGCGCCGCATCGGCACCAAGGAGAACATCCCCTCGTTCATCCAGGGGGTCAAGGACGGCAACGAGCGGCTGATGGGCTTCGGCCACCGGGTCTACAAGAACTACGACCCGCGCGCCAAGATCATCAAGAAGTCCGCCGAGGACGTCTTCGAGGTCACCGGCACCAACCCGCTCCTCGACATCGCGCTGGAGCTGGAGAAGATCGCGCTCGAGGACGAGTACTTCGTCAAGCGGCGCCTCTACCCCAACGTCGACTTCTACTCCGGTCTGATCTACGAGGCCTTCCAGTTCCCGCCCGAGATGTTCACGGTGCTGTTCGCGATCGGCCGCACCCCGGGCTGGCTGGCCCAGTGGCTCGAGCTCGTGCAGGACAAGGAGCAGAAGATCGCGCGCCCCAAGCAGATCTACACCGGCGAGCGGGGACTCGACTTCGTGCCCGCCGCCGAGCGCTGGGCGTGAGCGAAGCTCACGACGAACGCTGATGGTGGTCGGGCGACGGCGCGACTGAGCTTGCGAAGTCGCGACCCGCGTGTCGAGCGGAGACGCGTCAGCGGATCCGCTGATGGTGGTCGAGCGAGCGGCGCGACTGAGCTTGCGAAGTCGCGACCCGCGTGTCGAGACCCGTTGAGCTGAGAGGAACGTCGTGCCGAAGACCCCACCCACTGCTGTCGTCTTCGACCTCGGCAACGTCCTCATCGACTGGGACCCCTACGCCGCGATCGCCGCCGGCGTGGGGCCCGACGAGGCCCGGCGGTTCCTCGAGGCCGAGGACTTCGACTTCCTGGCTTGGAACCTCGTCCAGGACGCGGGGGGCCGCTGGGCCGACGCCGAGGAGGCGGTACGCCGCAGCCACCCGCACTGGGCCCAGCACGCACTGGCCTATCGCGCCCACTTCCTGGAGTCGTTGCGGGGCGAGGTGCCGGGCACGGCCGACGTCGTGCGTGACCTGCACGCCGCCGGCGTACCGCTGTTCGGGCTGACGAACTGGTCCGACGAGCTCTACCCGCACGCGCCGGAGCGGTTCGAGGTGCTCGCGCTGCTCGACGACGTGGTCGTCTCGGGCACCGAGAAGGTCGCCAAGCCCGACCCCCGGGTCTTCGAGATCCTGGCCGAGCGCAGCGGCATCGCGCTGGACCGGCTGGCGTTCGTCGACGACAAGCAGGCGAACGTGGACGCCGCCGCGGCGCTGGGCATGGACGCGATCTTGTTCACCGACGCGGCCGCGCTGCGCACCGAGCTGCGACGGCGCGGCCTGCCGGTCTGACGCCTACCGCTGCAGGGCGACCGAGCGCCGGATCGCCGGGCCCCGCGCCGGGTCGACCACGACCGGCACCCGGTCGAGGCGCGCGAGCCGGCGTTG
>NZ_DASWVI010000181.1:0-4861 GCF_036401255.1 Nocardioides sp.
CCCAGCGCGCGCTCGGCAGGTCGCAGCCGATCTGGACGATCCGGGTGACGCCGACCGCGGCCGCCGCCGCGATCGCCTCGTCGACCGGCAGCGGGTCGGCGTCGTCGCGCACCACGTCGAGGTGGCAGTGGTTGTCGACCACCGGGTGCGGGAGCGGCTCCGGGGCCGGCGGGCGCCCGCTCACTGCGTGGCCTCGGCGTACTGCACCCGGGCGAGGACCGCGGCGGCGCAGTCCTCGGGCGCGTGCGTCGGGATCCAGTGGCTGACCCCCTCGAGGACCACGAGGTCGTACGCCGCGTCGACCCAGCGCCCGGTCCGCTCGGCGCCGCGGCGGGCGACCGCGACGTCGCCGTCGCTCCACACGAACGTCGTCGGGACGGCGACCCGTCGGCGCGACGCGCGCGGGTCCGCGAGCGTGATCGCGCGGTACCAGCCCAGCGCGTGCGGCAGGGCGCCGTCCTCGACCATCTCGACCCGGAACCGCTCCACCTCCTCGGCGATCATGCCGGCGTGCCGCAGGCTGCGGTCGAAGAGGCCGCCCCGCCGGCCCGCGGTGAGCTCGGCGAGCCGCGGGACCTGGAAGAAGCCGATGTACCAGGACTTCAGCCCCTGGCTGGAGGTGAGGCCGGCCTGGAGGAAGGCCATCGGGTGCGGCACCGAGATCGCGGTCCAGCTGCGCAGCAGGTCGGGCCGCTGCGCCGCGACCATCCACCCGACCACGGCGCCCCAGTCGTGCCCGACCAGGTGGACAGGCGCGCCGATCCGGTCGATCAGCGCCGTGACGTCGCCGACGAGGTGGGTCATCCGGTAGTCGCGGCGCCGGCGCGGCCGCGCGCCCGGCGAGTAGCCGCGCTGGTCGAGCGCGAACGTGCGGATGCCGGCCTCGTGCAGGATCGGCGCGACCAGGCGCCAGGTGGTGCTGCGCTCGGGGAAGCCGTGGAGCAGCACGACCGGGATCCCGTCGAGCGGCCCCTCGTCGAGGACGTCGAACGTCAGGTCGTCGTGGTGGTGCTGCGTGATCCGCTCGGTCATGGTCACTCCTGTGCCCCGTGCACGAGGTTGTAGACCTCGCGCTTCGGTACGCCGGCGCGGCGTGCGACGTCGAGGATCGCGTCCTTGCGGGGCATGCCGTCGGCCTCGAGGTCGGCGACCGCCTCCCGCAGGCTGGCCGCGTCGTCCGCGATCCGGGCGGCGGGCTCGGCGCCGGCCACCACGATGGTGACCTCGCCGCGCACCCCCTCGGCCGCCCAGGTCACGAGCTCGTCGAGCGGACCTCGGCGTACCTCCTCATGGGTCTTGGTGAGCTCGCGGCACACCGCGGCGGCCCGGTCGCTGCCGAGCGCCTCGGCCATCGCGGCGAGCGCGGCCTCCGTGCGGTGCGGGGCCTCGAAGAACACCATCGTGCGCCGCTCCTCGGCCAGGTCCGCGAGGCGCCGCCGCCGCTCGCCCGGCTTGCGGGGCAAGAAGCCCTCGAAGCAGAACCGGTCGACCGGCAGGCCGCTCACCGCCAGGGCCGTGAGCACCGCCGACGGGCCGGGTACGGCGGTGACGCGGACGTCGTGCTCGACCGCGGCGACGACCAGGCGGTAGCCGGGGTCGGAGACGCTCGGCATCCCCGCGTCGGTGACCAGCAGCACCCGTTCCCCGGCGAGCAGGGCGTCGAGGAGCACCGGCG
This sequence comes from Nocardioides sp., assembly GCF_036401255.1. Taxonomy (GTDB): domain Bacteria; phylum Actinomycetota; class Actinomycetes; order Propionibacteriales; family Nocardioidaceae; genus Nocardioides. Next base: position 1,676 of record NZ_DASWVI010000181.1, read on the forward strand.
TACGCGCCGACTCGTTGCCCTCGAAGTAGGACACCACCCGGCCACCGATCCGGACGCCGAGGTCGCTGGTGAGCCGCTTGAGCCGGCGGGTGTCCTCGGCGGCGACCACGTCGGCGGCGGCCAGCTCCTCGGCCAGCCGCGGCGGCGCGTCGGCCACCCGGCCGATCGGGGTCGCCGCGAGCACGAGCACGCCGCCGGAGTCATCCACGGGTCGATCATCGCAGTGTCGCGATCCGGGCCCCGTATCCACGGCCCGTATCCTCGGGCCCGTGACGACCGGCGCACCTCCCTCTGCGTGGGAGCGAGCCCGGAGCCGGGTCCGGCTCGAGGATCCGTTCGTCGGCTGGACGGCGAGCATCGCGGTGACGCTGATGGCGCTGTTCCTGCGGCTGTGGAAGCTCGGCACGCCGCGGATCTTCGAGTTCGACGAGACCTACTACGCCAAGGACGCCTGGGCGCTGCTGAACTACGGGTTCGAGCGCGACAGCACCGACAAGGCCAACGACCTCATCCTGCAGGGTCAGACCCTGTCCGGGGTGTTCAAGGACACCCCGGAGATGATCGTCCACCCCGAGGTCGGCAAGTGGCTGATCGCCGCCGGCATCAAGGTGTTCGGCATGGACCCGTTCGGCTGGCGGGTCGCGGCCGCGGTCATCGGGTCGCTGATGGTGCTGGTGATGATCCGGCTCGCGCGGCGGCTCACCGGGTCCACGCTGCTCGGCGTGGTGGCCGGGCTGCTGCTGTGCTTCGACGGGCTGCAGTTCGTGCTGTCCCGGCTCGCACTCCTCGACATCTTCGTCGCGTTCTTCCTGCTGTGCGGCGTGCACTGCCTGGTGGCCGACCGCGACTGGCACCGGGCCCGGCTGGCCCGGCTGGTCCCGGAGCCGATCACCGACGCCCGCTCCTGGGGCCCCGTCCGCCGGCTGCTGTTCCGGCCGTGGCTGCTGCTCGGCGGCGTCTCCTGGGGCCTGGCGATCGGCACCAAGTGGGAGGCCGTCTATCCCCTCGCGGCGTTCGGCGTACTCGTCTGGGCGTGGTCGGCGGGCGCACGGCGCTCCTTCGGGGTGCGCTGGCCGGTGCTGCGCTCGGCGGTCGTCGACGGCATCCCGGCGTTCGTGCACCTCGTGCTGGTCGCGTTCGTCGTGTACGTCGCCACCTGGACCGGCTGGCTGATCCACGCCCACGAGTACGAGCAGCACCTCTCGGCCACCCAGTACACGCACTTCGACGGCGGCCAGGACTGGCCGACGCGCGACGAGCCCGACGCCTCGGGCCTCGGCGAGGTCACCCAGTCGCTGCGGTCGCTGTGGTACTACCACCAGGACGTCTACACGTTCCACACGCAGTTCCTCAACGACAGCACCCACACCTACGCCTCGAAGCCGTCCGGGTGGCTGCTGCTCAACCGCCCCGTCGGCGTCGCCGCGGACACCGACATCAAGCCCGGCACCCAGGGCTGCAACGCACCGGCCGACAGCGACTGCCTGCGCCAGGTGCTGCTGCTCGGCAACCCGACGCTGTGGTGGGCCGGCTGCCTGGCGCTGATCTTCGCCGTCGTGATGTGGGCGGGCTCGCGCGACTGGCGCTACGGCGTGGTGGTGGTCGGCGCGGCGTCGACCTGGCTGCCATGGCTGCAGTACGACGACCGGCCGATCTTCTCGTTCTACGCCGTGATCACGCTGCCGTTCCTGGTGCTCGCGCTCGTGCTCGCGATGGGGCGCCTGCTCGGGACCTCCGCCTTGCCCTCGGGCCGGCGTACCGCCGGCGTCATCGTGTCCGGCACGTTCGTGGTCCTGGTGCTGCTGAACTTCGCGTGGTTCTGGCCCATCTACACCGACCAGCTGCTCACGCACTCGGAGTGGCTGGACCGGATCTGGTTCTCCCGCTGGATCTAGCCCGCACGGTGGTTGAGAAGGTCGCGCAGCGACCGTCTCGAAACCACCGCCACAGCCTCGGTGGTTGAGGAGGTTGCGCAGCGACCGTCTCGAAACCACCGCCGCGGGCCCCGGTGGTTGAGGAGGTTGCGCTAGCAACCGTCTCGAAACCACCGCTGCGGATCCCGGTGGTTGAGGAGGTTGCGCTAGCAACCGTCTCGAAACCACCGCTGCGGATCCCGGTGGTTGAGGAGGTTGCGCTAGCAACCGTCTCGAAACCACCGCAGCGTGCGCAGGGGGGCCGGGATGTACGTCGGCCTGCGGGCGGCCTCGGGTGGAGGTGGTCGAAAGACGGGGGACGTGGTCACCGTCCGCTGTGGTCGAGCGCGAGGTCGTCACCGCGGTCACGGACCTCACGGTCCGCCGTGGTCGACGTGCTTGTGGTCACCGTCCGTAGACCCGGGATTCCTCCTACCGCAACGCCCCACCTGGGGATCGGAAGATTTTACTTTCGGATGTCCCAGATCCCTGTGGAACAAGGGGTTCTGGGCCTCGGACTGTCGGTAGGCCCTGCTTGGCTGGAGCACATGACCACGGCCACGCTCGACACCCCCCGGACCGGTCCGGCTCGCCCGGCCGACCGGGTGCTGGGTGCCGCGCGGGGGATCCGGGCCGACCTGGACGCCCTGGAGGCGCGGCGGTTCGAGATCGCCACCGAGTGGGCTGAGCTGCACCCCGGTGACGAGGTCGGGGACGGGGCGGCGTGGGAGGAGCGCGACCTCGAGATCGCCGGCCCCGGCGCCCCCACGGTCGCGGAGTTCGCGATCCCCGAGCTGGCCGCCGCGCTCGGCATGTCCCCGACCGGGGGGCGGAACTTCATCGGTGACGCCGTCGAAACCCGGCACCGGCTCCCCCGGCTCTGGGCCCGGGTCATGGCCGGCGAGGTGCCGGTGTGGCGGGCCCGCCGGGTCGCCCAACTGACCCGGTCGCTGCCGCCCGAGGCCGCGGCGTACGTCGACCGGCACCTGGCGGCCGTGGTCGACCACTGCTCCTATGCCCAGATCGAACGCACCGTCGAGGCCGCCCGCACCACCTACGACCCCGAAGCCGCCCTGGCCCGGGCCAGTGAGCCCGCGTTCGGGGTCCGGGTCACCCACGCCAAGCCCGCCCTGGGGGAGACCCCGGGCACCGCGTTCCTCGACGCCATCCTGACCACCGCCGACGCCCTCGACCTCGAGACCGCGGTCGCCGACATCGCCCACCGGCTCCTGACCACCCACCCCGACCTGGCCGTGGACGAGCGCCGCGCGAT
>NZ_DASWVI010000182.1:0-23466 GCF_036401255.1 Nocardioides sp.
GGACCGGTGCTGCCCCCGCCGCCACCGGCCCCGGTGCACCCGCCGGCCCCACGGTGGAACCGCCGCCGCCTGATGGCGATCGCGGCCGCTGCGGTCGTGCTCGCCGGGAGCCTCGGGTTGCTGGCCCTGCAACGTCGCGACGTCCCGCCCGCCGGGGCGACGGAGCTCACGGTGCCGAGCGTCGAGGGGCTGCCCGTCGCCCGGGCCGCCCGGATCCTGCACCGCGCCGGGTTCGAGGTCGTGCGTGAGGAGGCCGACCACGGCGCCGCGGGCCGAGTGGTCGACCAGTCCCCGGACGCCGGGCCGTACACCGGCGCCGCCACCGTGACGCTCTGGGTGGCGGTCGCACCGACCCCGGAGGCGACGCCGCCGCCGACCACGGCCCCGGAGCCGGGGCCCGAGCGCCGGACCGGGCCGGCGAAGAAGGCGAAGGAGCCCGGACCGGGCCCCGCGAAGGGACCCGGCGACAGCCACGGCAAGGGCGTGGCCAAGGGGCAGGCCAAGGGGCACGGGAAGAAGCACCACTGACGCGGCGGCCCCGGACGCACCCTTGTGGCGCAGGTCACGACCGGACATAGTCGGACGCCACGACGCCACGACAACGAACGGGGGATGCGTGGTCTCACCGATCGACCCGACCGCGACCGGCTTCCTGCTCGCCGAGAACCGCAGCATGCCGATGCACGTCGGCGGCCTGCAGCTGTTCGAGAAGCCCGACGGCGCCGGCCGCGACTACGCCCGCCAGATGTACGAGGCGATGCGCGACGTGTCCGAGGTCGCGCCGCTGTTCCTCAAGCGGCCGCACCGGTCGATCACGACCGCCGGACAGCTGGTCTGGGTCGAGGACGAGCAGTTCGACATCGAGCACCACGTGCGGCACAGCGCCCTGCCGAGACCGGGTCGGGTCCGTGAGCTGCTCGAGCTGGCCGGCCGGCTGCACAGCACCCGTCTGGCGTGGGAGCGGCCGCTGTGGGAGTCGCACATCATCGAGGGCCTGCGAGACGGCCGGGTGGGCCTCTACACGAAGACCCACCACGCCCTGGTCGACGGGATCTCCGCGATGCGGCTGCTGCAGGGCGTGCTCACCACCGACCCCGACCGCCGCGGCATGCCCGCGCCGTGGGACGCCCGCACCCGCCGCAACCAGGCCGCGGCGGCGGAGCCGTCCCGGACCACCGACACCGACCTGGCGGCGATGCCGGCGCAGGTGGTCCGTCAGGCGCTGGGCCAGGCGCTGGGGATCGCGTCCGAGGCCGCCGGGATGCCCGGCGCACTGGTGCGCACGCTCACCAAGGGCGTGCGCAACGAGACGTCGGCGATCTCGCTGCACGCGCCGCGCACCCTGTTCAACCAGAAGATCACCGGCTCGCGCCGGTTCGCCGCCCAGGACTGGCCGATCGAGCGGCTCCGGGCGATCGGCAAGGCCACCGGCACGACCATCAACGACGTGGTGCTGGCGATGTCCAGCGGAGCGGTCCGCGCCTACCTGCTCGAGCAGGAGGCCCTGCCGGAGACACCGCTGGTCGCGATGGTGCCGATCGGCCTGAAGGCCAAGGAGTCGCACGTCGCATCCATAGACGGTGGCAACGCGATCGGCGCGGTGATGTGTCGGCTCGGCACCGACCTGGTCGACCCGGCGGACCGGCTCACTGCGATCCACCGGTCGATGCTGGAGGGCAAGGACGCGCTCTCGAGCATGACGCCCACGCAGATCCTCGTGATGAGCGCCCTCGGCCAGGCCCCGGCGATCGTCGCGCCGATGCTGCGCATGCAGGGCATCGTGCGCCCGCCGTACAACCTGATCATCAGCAACGTGCCCGGCCCGCGCACCACTCACTACTGGAACGGCGCCAAGCTGGTCGGCACCTATCCGCTCTCGATCCCGATCAACGGGATGGCGCTGAACATCACCTGCACGTCGTACGACGGCAACATGGGTTTCGGGCTGATCGGCTGCCGCCGGACCGTCCCGCACCTGCAGCGGCTGCTCACCCACCTCGAGGACGAGGTCCGGGCGCTGGAGAAGGCCGCCGGGGTCTAGAACCCTGCTGAACAACACTCACGGCCACGCGACGCCCGTCTCTCCGCAGCGCCCTATTGGGTGTGTTCCGCTCGCCCTCCGGAGAGGGTTGTTGTCCGGATCTGCCGACGTTGGTCGCGTAGCCGGACGACCAAAACCATGGCAGCACGCAGACCTTGAGCGCGCCGAACGGCCCAGCTGGACGGTTTCGGCAGTCCGGTTACGCGCGACGTCGTCAGTCCGGATCTGCCGCGACCGGAGCGTCCGCACCTGCCGAGGCGAGCGCGTTCTCCGGGTCCGCTCACCACCAGACCCGGGTCCACGGCCCGAACGACTGCAGAGCGCCACTGGCAGCCCGGCTGGGCGATGTGCAGCAGCGCGTCCACCACGACCCGGAGGTCATCGGCGTGCTGGCGGCCGCGCGCGTTGAACACCGGCTCCAACAGCTCCCGCTGGTCATCGTGCAGGTCACGTGGGTACGACACGCCGCGCACGGTGACGCGGCGCTGCATCCGGGCATCGGGACCCCCACACCCAACTAGACGGAGAGCTCCTCGAACCCGCCGCCGACGGTCTCGGCGACGGCGCGCAACCGGGCGCGGGTGATGTCGGCGACCGTGAGGAGCCCGGCGTCGCGGGCGTTGGACCCCTCGCGGGTGGCCTCCGCCGAGTTGATGCTCAGGCAGCGTCGGGTGCCCCCGTCGGCGGCGTTCTGCAGGGCGACCGCGTGCCCGGTGGTGCCGCTGCCGGCGAAGAAGTCGAGCACGACCGCGTCGTCGGGCATCGTGCCGAGGATCCGGCGCACCAGGCCGGTCGGCTTGGGCGACTCGAAGACGTGCCCGACGACGTCCTTGAGCTCGGCGACCGCCGTGTCGGTGGACCCGACCTCCTCGGCGAGCCAGATCGTGCGCAGCTTCTTGCGCCGCACGCCCGGGACGTCTCCCGCCGCGAGCGGGTGCAGCCAGTCCTTCTGGTAGACGTCGACCCGCTCCCCCGCGCGGCCCTTCACCCGCCGGCAGACCAGGTCGTCGGGGCGCTGGTCGATGAGCGGCCGGCTCCACCGCCAGACCGCCGGGCTGCCGTCCCCGAAGACCGGACCGATCTCGACCGCGCCGTCGAACGGTGTGGTCGCCACGCGGCCGGACTCGGGGTCGCCCCACACCGTGAAGTGCAAGGTCCGGGCGGTGACCGGGTTGAACTTCTTGTTGGTGTTGCGCAGCGGCAGGTGCCTGAACCGTCGGCCGTCCGCGTTCTCCAACGGGAAGTCGGCCGGGTCGACGGTCTCGGTCGTCGACGCGTTGAGCACGGTGCGGCGGGCATCGCGGGCGTAGACCAGCAGGTACTCGTGGCTGGTGGCGAACCCCTTGCCGAGCTGGCGCCCCTTGGGGTTGAGGTTCACGACCACCTGGGCGAGGAAGTTGACCTCGCCGTACACCTCGTCCATGAGCAGGCGCAGGTACGCCGCCTCGTTGTCGTCGATGCTCACGAAGATCGCCCCGGTCCCGGAGAGCACCTCCCGGGCCGCCGCGAGCCGCGGGCGCATCATCGCCACCCACGCCTGGTGGTCGGGGAAGCGGTCGCGGTAGGCGAAGTCGTTGCCGGTGTTGTAGGGCGGGTCGATGTAGACCAGGTCGACCGGGCGGCCGAGCAGCGCGGGCACGTGCGGCAGCACGTCGAGGTTGTCGCCCACGACGAGCTGGTTCCACGGCTGCGCCACGGCCCGACAGTAGTGGCGGCACCGGGGCCGAACCTCGCCGAAACGCCCCACGGGCGCGCTCGAGGACGGAGAATCACGGCGTGACCCGCGGGTTCTCGGACGGTCAGGCGCGCCGGCGCCGTGCCCGTGAGCTGCGCCAGCTGCGACGGGACCTGGACCGGCTCGAGCGGCGGCGGCAGCGGCGTACCCGTGCGGGCCTGCCGCGGGCCCGCACCACCACGTCGTTGCTGCTGGCCGTCCTGCTCGCGGTCCTGGCCGTCGCGTGCAACCCGACCTCGACCGGCGAGCGGATCCGCGCGATGCTCGGCATCGGCCAGGACCTCACGTTCACGATCACCGACACCGGCGGGGCGACCTATGCGTTCGCGATGCTGCAGCCGGACGGGCGCGCTCCGGTGACCTGGGACGGCTGCCGGGAGATCCACTACGTCGTGAACCCCGACGGCGCCCCCGCCGGGCACCCGGCGATCGTCGCCGCGGCCGCCGCCGACCTCGAACGCGCGAGCGGACTGCGGCTCCGCTACGACGGCACCACCCACGACCGCACCTTCGAGGACCGGGCGGGCCCGTTCGGCTCCGGCGCTCCCGTGCTCGTCGCCTGGGCCACGCCCGAGGAGGTGCCGGAGCTCGCGGGGGACGTCGCCGGGGTCGGCGGCGCCGAGGCGCGGGCGCTCACCCCGGGCCGGCTCACCTACGTCACGGGCATGGTGGCGCTCGACCGGGACGCCTTCGCCGCGATGGCACGACGGCCGGGCGGCACCGCCCTGCAGCGTGCCGTGGTCGAGCACGAGCTCGGTCACGTGCTCGGGCTCGGCCACGTCGACGACCCGGCGCAGCTGATGTACGCCGAGACCACCGGCCAGCGGCGTCTCGCCCCCGGCGACCGCGCCGGGCTGGCCGTGCTGGGCGACGGACCCTGCGGCTGAGCCTCGACCGCGGGGACAACCGGGCCGGGCCGGGACACAGCCGGGCACCTCCCCGCCGTCAGCCGACGACCACTTAGCCTTGGAGAGGTGCGTACTCGCCTCCTCTCGGTCAGCCTCGCCGCGTGCCTGCTCGCGGCGACGGGTCCCGCGCTCGCGGTGGACGCGGGCAACGACGCGTCCCAGGCCGGTGGCGACACCGGTCGCGGCCGCACCCCACCGCCGCCCCGCAACCTCGACCCCGAGCACAGCTCGGACGGGGCGCGGGGGCCGATCGCGGGGGACGCGCCGCGGTGGGCCCGTCGTACGCCGACGCAGACCTCCCGCGTCGGCTGGCAGGTCGCCCCGGGCGTGACGTTCACCCGCTGGAGCCAGACCGACGCCCGCGGCCCGATCACCGCCCACCTGCTGACGATCGATCCCAGCACACCCGGGCTGCGCATCGACTACGCGAGCATGGGGCAGGTGCGCCGGACCGCGCCGGTGCGCGACATCCTCGCGGTCGACCACGCGGTGGCCGGCGTCAACGGCGACTTCTACGACATCGGCCACACCGGTGCTCCGCTCGGGCTGGGCAAGGACCGGCAGCGCGGGCTGCTGCACGCCCGCGAGGAGGGCTGGAACAGCGCGTTCTTCATCAACCGCCGCGGCGGCGCCCGCATCGGCGACCTCCCGATGCAGGCCAAGGTCGTCGGGCGGCCCGACATGGAGATCACGAACCTGAACTCCCCGTTCGTCCGACCCGGAGGCATCGGCATCTACACGCCGCGATGGGGCCGGACGGCCGGCTACGGCGTCACGCAGGGACAGCGCAAGGCGGTGCGGGCCGTGACCGTCGTCAACGGACGGGTGCGCACCAACAAGGGCAAGCTGAGCAAGGACGAGCCGATCAAGGGGCTGCTGCTCATCGGCCGTGGCCCCGGGGCGGAGAAGCTCCGCAAGCTCGACAAGGGCACTCGGCTCCGGGTGCGGTGGACGCTCCACAACCGGCCGCAGATGGCGATCAGCGGCAACCACTTCCTCGTGCACGAGGGCATCATCCGCGCCGTCGACGACCGCGAGATGCACCCGCGCACCGCGGTCGGGGTCGACTACGACACCGGCGAGGTGCTGCTGCTCGTGATCGACGGACGGCAGGCCGACAGCCGCGGCTACACGATGGTCGAGCTCGCCAACCTGATGGTCGACCTGGGCGCGGACGAGGCCGTCAACCTCGACGGCGGCGGTTCCTCGACGATGGTCGCCAAGAACCGCAAGGGCAACATGGCGGTGCTCAACGACCCCTCCGACGGGTTCCAGCGGTGGGTCGCGAACGCGGTCGAGGTGACCTACTCGCCGCCGTCCTGAGGCACGACCGCGAGCGCCACCGTCGTCACGGGGGCGAAGCACTCCTGGTGTGGCGAGGCCACCTTCGCGACCACGAACCGGGCATCCCTCCCGGTGCCGGCGACCCGGACGTCGGGCGGTACGTCGCATCCCACGGCGACGACGGCCGCCACCAGCACGCTGTCCGCCGCGACGTCGGCCCGCTCGGCAGCCCGGGTGACCTTGCCCGCCAGGGGGCCACGGAACCGACCGGCGTACTCCGCGATCGCGGCGTCGTCGTCGAGCACGGTGACCTCGTCGTCGACGCGGCCCCCGGCCGCGGTGGCCGAGACCACCGTCACCGTCGGCGCCGGCGGGTCGCCCTGCGCCGTGGACCCGTTGCCGCCGGGGTCGCCTGGGGCGCCGGTGCCGTCACTCGTGTCGCCGCACCCGGCGAGCAGGATCGGCACCAGCAGCGTCGCTCCGAGAGTTCGTCGCATGACCATGGGACGGTAGCCGCGCGCGACGGGTTCCACCACGTGACAGGCTGCGGGGGTGCCCCGCTTCACCCGCGCCGAGCTCGAGTCCTACCGTGACGCGGAGGTCCCCGACCTGCTCGGCCCGGGCCTGAAGCTGTTGTTCGTCGGTATCAACCCGGGCCTGTGGACCGCGGCCACGCAGACCCACTTCGCGCATCCGGTGAACCGCTTCTACCCGGCACTGCTGGCCGCGGGCATCATCACCGAGCCGATCAGCCCCTCGGCGGGGATGACCGAGGAGGACCGCGACCACCTGCGCGCCCGCGGCATCGGCATCACCAACCTGGTCCGGCGTGCGACCGCCCGCGCCTCCGAGCTCAGCGAGGAGGAGCTGCGCGCCGGAGGTCTCGAGCTCGTCGAGACCGTGCGGCGCACGGCGCCGCGCGTGGTCGCGGTCGCCGGCATCACGGCCTACCGCACGGCGTTCGGGCAGCGACGTGCCACCCTGGGCCGCCAGCCCGAGCCGCTCGCCCGCGCCGAGCTGTGGATCGTGCCCAACCCGAGCGGCCTGAATGCGCACGAGACGGTCGCGACGTTGGCGACGGCGTACGCCGAAGCAGCGCGCGCGGCCGGCGTCATCTGAGGGCGTGCCTGCCGGGCGCCGCTCACCACTCGTAGCGCAGCGACCACCAGTGCCTGCCCCGCTCGGGCAGCCGGTGCCAGCCGATCCGAACGAGCTCGGCGTCGAGCTCCGCGAGGCGCTGCCGGGCGAGGTCGGTCCACTTGTCGTCGGCCGCATCGTCGAGATCCTGGAAGGGGAACAGCGGGAACCGGTCGCTCGAGCCCGCGTGCTGCGACTCCTCGTGGCCCGCTCCCGGGGTCGCTGCCACGAACCGGTAGACCGGTCCGCCACCGGCGCTCATCACCGCACCGAACAGCGCGCTCTTCCACGAGTGGCGGCCCACCTCCTCGAGCTGGATCTGGATGACACCCTCGGGCGGCTCAGCGATCTCGACGAGGCCGTCGGGGCCGGACCGCTGCCATGACGTCATGGCCCTCACTCCCTCTCCTCGTCGCCATCGTCGAGGCGCCGGGCGCGCGGGGATAGGGGAATACGTCCTCCCCCATGGGGTATCCGCGACAGACTCGAGGCGACGCACGGGCAGCTGCGGTGACGCGGCACCGGTCGTCGAGCGGAGCGCGGTGGTCGAGGTGCGAGCCCAGCGAGCCTCGCAACCACCGCCCCGGGCATGGGTGTAGCCCCGCCGGCCGTGGCCGGCGGGGTCGGGTGCTCAGGTATGTCGCGTGTACGTGCGGCCCATCGGACTGGTCCAGGTGAACAGCCGGTGCCCGACCCGTTCGAGCCGCCAACCGCCCCGGGTCTTCAGGCGAGGGTGGAATCTGCAGGCCGGCACGAGATTGCACGAGCACGTCGGGCCGCCCTTGTCCCAAGGGATCACATGATCCAGATCGCAACCTCGCGATGGTCGGGTGCAGCCCGGGAACACACACGTCGGATGGGTCAGGATCACCTGTTCGCGCAGGCGGGGTGAGGGCGTGTAGCAGGGCACCTCGAGGTGCTCGCTCAGGTCGACGACCGGTCGCACGCTGACGGGGCCGGTGGCGGACGCGCACCAGCCCTCGACCTGGCCGACGAGCACGTGGGAGCGGGTGTTCTCCACACCAGCCAGGGCTTCCTCGGACAGGTGGGTGTAGACGACCAGCTGACGGCGTGGGCGTCGCGGCTGCTGGGTCTCGCCGAGGTCGAGGGTGAGGTCGCCGCGGGCCAGGGCCCCGGCGGCCATCGCCCGACGCACGTCCAGCGTCTCGGTGCAGCCGAGGTCGGCCAGCTCCTGCGCACCCACAGCAAGGGCGTGGTCGAGGTCGAGGGCGTCGGCCAGGTCCAGCTCGCCGCGCACGGTGGTGGTGCCCTCCAACGACGGGGTGTGGGTGTCGACGTCGAAGAACCGGCCCTCCGCCGCCAGCAGCCGGCGGTGCTCAGCCTCGATGGGGTCGAACGTCGCGCGGGCGGCCTCCACGGTGCGCTCGAGCTGCGCCCAGGTGAGCCGGTGCGCGACCGGGGCGAGGTGCCGGTCGACATGGTCAGCACCGTCGGCGGGCAGGGACATGGTGCTGCGGGCGATCTTGCGGGCCCGCCACACCGCCACCTCGCCGGCCATCACCCGCTCCCACAGGCGCGGGAGCCGGTGGCGGACCTCGACCGCATCCCCGAGATAGCCACGCCCCGCGTCCGTGGTCACCCCGATAGCGAGGGCGAAGTCGGCGACACAGAACTCCGCCACCAACGGCGCCCCGGGACCCGCGATCGCCAGCTCCCCCTCGGTCCCCTCGACGGTGGCGGCGTCGTCGAGATCGTCGACCGGGTGCGCGGCCGCCCACTCGGCAGCGAGCCGGAACTTCGCGATCTCCTGCCGGCCCAGCTCGGCCTGGGTCGTCTCCAGGGCAGCCAGCAGCCCGCCGGGACCATCGAGGTCCGGGTGGGTGAGCGGGGTGGCTGCCATGGATCCATCCCAGCACCGCCCACCGACAGCGCAGCCCCGGAATCGGCTTGTTCCACAGGGCTCTGGCAACTTCGAAAGCAAAATCTTCCGGAGTCGCTGGGTGGGTGATGTCGGTAGCCGGAATCCCGGGTCTACGACGGCGACCACAAGCACGACGACCACCAACGATCTCGTGTCGAGAGACCGGCGGTGACCACCTCGCGCGCAACCACGACGGACGGCGACCACGTCCCCCGTCAAAGCCACCCCGACCCGAGATCACCCGCAGGGAAGCGCAGAGCCGCGGCGGTGGTTTCGAGACGGTTGCAGCGCAACCTCCTCAACCACCGGGACGACCCCACGCGGCGGTGGTTTCGAGACGGTTGCAGCGCAACCTCCTCAACCACCGGGACGAGCCCACGCGGCGGTGGTTTCGAGACGGTTGCAGCGCAACCTCCTCAACCACCGGGACGACCACGGTTGCGGCACTTCCTCCTCAACCACCGGGACGACCACGGTTGCAGCGCAACCTCCTCAACACCGGGATCACCCCGGCGCCGGCTACTCGGGGAAGGGCTGGTCCTTGCCGAGGATCGTGAGGCCGTCCTCGACCATGAAGCCGCGGGCGCGGTCGGCATCGGGGTCGAGGCCGACGTGGGCGCCGGGCGGGACGACGACGTTCTTGTCGAGGATCGCGTTATGCACAATGGCTCCGGCGCCCACGTGCACGCCGTTCATCAGCACCGCGCCGGCCACCTCGGCGCCGGCGTCGACCCGCACCGACGGCGACAGCACCGAGCGGCGTACCTCGCCACCGGTGACGACGACGCCGGGCGAGAGCACGGCCTCGTCGACCCGCGGCATCTCACCGGACGCGCCCTGCACGAGCTTGGCCGGCGGCTGGGGGCCGTAGGAGGTGTAGATCGGCCAGTCGAAGTTGTAGAGGTTGAAGACCGGCAGCGGGGAGACGACGTCCATGTGGGCGGCGAAGTAGGACCCGAGGGTCCCGACGTCGCGCCAGTAGTCGCGGTCGCGGTCGGTGGACCCGGCGACGTCGTTGTCCTTGAAGTCGTAGACGGCCGCCTGCTGGCGGCGCACGAACGCCGGCACGATGTCGCCACCCATGTCGTGCTTGGAGCCGATCTCGGTCGCGTCGCGGGTCACCGCCTCGACGAGCGCGTCGGCGTCGAAGACGTAGTTGCCCATCGACGCGAGCACCTCGCCGGGGCTGTCGGGCAGGCCCACCGGGTCGGTCGGCTTCTCGAGGAACTCCCGGATCCGCGTGGGGTCGTCGGGGTGGACGTCGATGACGCCGAACTGGTCGGCCAGCTCGATGGGCTGGCGGATCGCGGCCACCGTGCACGCGGCGCCGCTCTCCACGTGCGCCTTGACCATCTGGTAGAAGTCCATCCGGTACACGTGGTCGGCTCCCACGACCACCACGTAGTCGGGACGCTCGTCGCGCATCAGGTTCAGCGACTGGTAGATCGCGTCGGCGGAGCCGAGGTACCAGTGCTTGCCGACCCGTTGCTGGGCCGGCACCGGAGTGACGTAGTTGCCGAGCATCGTCGACATCCGCCAGGTCTGCGTGACGTGCCGGTCCAGGCTGTGCGACTTGTACTGGGTCAGCACCACGATCTTGAGGAAGCCGGAGTTGACGACGTTCGAGAGCGCGAAGTCGATGAGGCGGTAGATCCCCGCGAACGGCACCGCCGGCTTGGCCCGGTCGGCTGTGAGCGGCATCAGCCGCTTGCCCTCCCCGCCGGCCAGACAGATCACGAGGACGTTCTTCCGGGAGATGCGGGGGGCCATGAGGCCCACGCTAGGGCACGGCTCCTGGTCGGTGCAGGCAACTGCGGGCGAGTGGGCGAGCGAGTAGGTTCGTGCCGTGCGAGTCGACGTGCTGAGCAGGGAGTACCCGCCCGAGGTGTACGGCGGTGCCGGGGTCCATGTGGCCGAGCTGGTGCGGGCGCTGCGGGCCCGCGACGACCTCGCGACCCACGTGCACGCGTTCGGCGCCCTGCGCGACGAGGACCGCACGTCGTCGTACCCCGACCTCGCTGAGCTGGCCAGCGCGAACGCCGCGCTCCGCACGCTCGGGGTCGACCTGACGATCGTGGACGGCTGTGCCGGCACCGACCTGGTGCACTCCCACACGTGGTACGCCAACCTCGCCGGGCACCTCTCCGCGCTGCTGTACGACGTGCCGCATGTCGTGACCGCGCACTCACTCGAGCCGCTGCGGCCGTGGAAGGCCGAGCAGCTCGGTGGCGGATACGCGATCTCGTCCTGGGTGGAGCGCACCTCCTACGAGGCCGCCGCGGCAGTGATCGCCGTGTCGGCCGCGATGCGCGACGACGTGCTCGCGTCCTACCCGCGCATCGACCCGGACCGGGTGCACGTCGTGCACAACGGCATCGACACCGAGGACTGGAGGCCGGTCGCGGATCCCGACCGGGTGCGCGCGCTGGGCGTGGACCCGGACCGCCCGTCGGTGGTGTTCGTCGGGCGGATCACCCGACAGAAGGGGCTGCCGCTGTTCCTGCGCGCCTGCGCCGCGCTGCCCCCGGACGTGCAGATCGTGCTCTGCGCGGGCGCGCCGGACACCCCGGAGATCATGGCCGAGGTCGAGGGCCTGGTCGACGGGCTCCGCGCGACCCGCAGCGGCGTGGTGTGGATCCCCGAGATGCTCCCCCGGCGCGACGTGGTCGCGCTGCTCACCGCAGCGACGGCGTTCGCGTGCCCCTCGATCTACGAACCGCTCGGCATCGTCAACCTCGAGGCGATGGCGTGCGAGACCGCGGTCGTCGCGACTGCGACCGGCGGCATCCCGGAGGTCGTGGTGCCCGGCGAGACGGGGCTCCTCGTGCCGATCGAGCAGGCCTCCGACGGCACGGGCACACCGCTGGACCCGGACCGGTACGTCGCGGACTTCGCCGGCGCGCTGATCGAGGTCGTGTCCGATCCGGTCCGGGCCACTGAGATGGGCCGCGCGGGCCGGGCCCGCGCGATCTCGCACTTCAGCTGGGCGGCGATCGCCGAGCGGACGGTGGAGGTCTACCGCTCGGTGCTGTGAGGTCCCGGGCGGTCGCCGCACGAGCGCCTGTGGAGAACGGATCGACGGTCGTCCCGAACGGGGCAGGCTGCCTCACATGACCGATCACCCGTACCGTCCCACCGTCCGCAGCCAGGCCGACCTCGAGAAGGTCTGGCGCCACCTGATGCAGCCCCTCGGCTTCTCCGGTGCGAGCATCTGGATGCTGCGCCTCGACCCCGACGGCCTGGCCGTGCCCCACCTGCTCGAGATCGCCGAGGCCGAGCTGGCGCCCGACGACCCCGGACCGTTCGCCGGCCTGCTCGCCGACCTCGACAGCGTCGATCCGGGCGGCAGCTACGCGTTCCTGCGCACCCGTCCCGGACACGGCGGCGTCGATGCCGGCGACCGGACCTGGGCGGGCTTCCTCTACACCGCCGGCCGGCTCGCCGGCGTACGCCTCGAGGTCGTCCACCTGGCCACCGACGCCGACATCGTGCCCCTCCCGCTCGACGAGGTCGGGCTGCCGCGCTCGGCCTGACCCCTGTCGAGACGACGGGGCCGCCGCTACCGTGGCCGACCGTGACCAAGCTGGTGTTCCTGCTGCAGGGCGAGTGCCGCGACCTCCACGACCCGCGCCTGCACGAGCGGCTCGCCGCGGCCGGCGTACGCCGACTGCAGGTCAACGTCGACGACGAGCACGTGGCCGACGCGATGCGGATCCCGACCGGCGATCCGGTGCGCGCGATCGTCAGCGTCTGGGATGCCGAGCCCGGTCCTGTCGCCGAGGTGCTCGCCGACGCGGCCGCGACCGTGCACGGTTGGCGCGTGGACGAGCGCCGCCGGCTGGACCCACCGGAGTCGTGGGACGGCAGCCGGGCCGACGCGCTGAGCAACGTCGCGATCCTGCGCCGCCCCGCCGAGCTGGCGCACGAGGAGTGGCTGCGCCGCTGGATGGTCGAGCACACGCCGATCGCGATCCGCACCCAGGCGACCTTCGGCTATGTGCAGAACGTCGTGATCGAGCCGGTGACCGCCGGCGCGCTCGGCGTCGACGCGATCGTCGAGGAGCTCTTCCCGACCGCTGGGATCACCGACATGCACGCCTTCTACGGCAGCGGCGGCAACGACGAGGAGCTGCGGCGCCGGCTCACGGAGCTGATGGCGAGCGTCGCCCGGATCGGCGCCGATCGCGACCTCGACCTGGTCCCGACCAGCCGCTACCTCTACGCCCTGGATCGGGCCATGGGTCAGGCGCTGGGGTAGGTCCGCACGTCCACGACGTTCGGGTAGAACGCGACGTGGCCGGCGATCTCGGCGACCGCGTCGTAGGGCCGCTCGTAGGTCCACACCGCGTTGTCGTGGGTCGTGCCGTCCACGACGAGGCTGTAGTAGCCGGCGTCGCCCTTGTAGGGGCAGTACGTCGCGTGCTCGGTGCGCCGCAACAGCGCCGCGTCGACGTCGGCCAGCGGCACGTACTGCACCGCCGGATAGCTCGCCTCCTGCAGCGTGAGCGCCGACGTGGTGTCGGCGACCATGCGCTCCCCGAGCGTGACGACGACCCTGCCGGGCGTGGGCGTGACCGTGATCGGGTGCCCCTCGTCGGGCACCAGCACCTGCTTCTCGCTCATGGGGTGCTCAACGACGTCATGGCCCCGCATGTTCCGCCCCGGCCCGCCGGCCCCGCGGGGCCGCGACCTGTTCGCACAGCGTTCGACAACGCGACCCGCGATGGTCGCCGGCCACTCCTACGTTCCTGAGCAGATGGCGGCGGCGCGCTCAGCACCGACCGGCCGTTCCTCGGGATCTAGGAGTGCTCCATGCGGCCGTCGCCCGCCGTACGCGCGCGGAACGTGACCAAGACCTTCGGCGACGTCATCGCCCTGGACGGGGTCGACCTCGACGTCCCGGCCGGGCAGATCCACGGCCTCGTCGGCCCCAACGGTGCGGGCAAGAGCACCCTGCTGGCCCTGGTCCTCGGCCTGGCCGCGGTCGATGGCGGCACCCTCGAGATCCTGGGTACGCCGGTGGGGCCGGTGCGCACGGTGACCGGAGGGGTCGCGGGCTTCATCGACGGGCCCGGGCTCTACCCGACGCTCACAGCCCGCCAGAACCTCACCACGCTGGCCCGGCTCCGCGGCGAGGACGGCGAGCGCCGGGCAGACGTGGAGGAGCTGCTCGAGCGGGTCGGGCTCGGCGACGTCGCCGACGACCGCGTCCGCGGGTTCTCCCTCGGGATGCGCCAGCGGCTCGGCCTGGCCGCGGCGCTGCTCGGCGACCCGCGGCTGCTCGTGCTCGACGAGCCGGCCAACGGGCTCGACCCAGCCGGCAAGCGCCGGGTGCACGACGTGCTGGCCGGCCTCGCCGACCGCGGCACCACGGTGGTGCTCTCCAGCCACCGCATGGACGACCTGGCCGCGCTGTGCGACGAGGTCACGCTGCTGTCGGTGGGCCGCGCGGTGTTCACCGGCCCGGTGAGCAAGCTGGCCGCCGAGAGCGGCGAGTTGGACCATCGCGTCCTCACCTCGGACCCCGAGCGCGCCCGTCGCATCGCGGCCGACGTGCCGGCGCTGGCCGTGCGCCCGGTGTCGGGCCGACGAGGCGCCTGGACCGCAGCCGAACCGGCGATCGTCGTACGCGGCGCCGCGACAGCCCTCGACGACCTGGTCGCCCGGCTCGTCGGCGCCGGCATCTCGATCCGCGAGCTTGGTCCCGTGGTCTCGCCCCTCGAGGCCGCCTTCCTCGCCCTCACGGGCGCCGACGCCGACGCCGAGGAGCCGCCCCGATGACCGCGACCGTCGCCGAGGCCCCGGTCCGGACCGACGCCGTCCCCCTGGGGCGGGTCTTCCGGTTCGAGATGGTCAAGCTGCTCGCCCAGTGGCGGATCCGGCTGGTCCTCGTCGCCTGCCTGCTGGCCCCGGCGATCTACTCCGGGGTGGTCAGTCGGCAGACCTCGCTGCCGGCCGACGCGGTCTACGGACGGCTGATGAACCAGTCCGGCTGGGCCGGGTCGCTGACGATCCTGGTGTCCCTGGGCACGCTGCTGCTGCCCCTGCTGACCAGCGTCGTCGCCGGTGACGTCTTCGCCATCGAGGATCGCCTGGGCACCTGGCGCCACGTCCTGGTCGCGGTGCGCTCACCGCGCCGGGTGTTCGCGGCCAAGGCGCTGGCGGCGCTCACCGTCACCCTCACGCTGTTGACCTGCCTGATGGTGTCCTCGACGGTGGGCGGGCTGGTGTCGGTCGGCAGCCATCCGCTGCCGGGCCTCGACGGGCACCTGCTCGGCCCGGACGAGCTCGCGCGCACGGTCCTGTGGGCCTGGCTCACGCTGGTGCCACCGACGCTCGCCTTCTCCGCCGTCGGCCTGCTCGGCTCGGTCGCGCTGGGCCGCTCGCCCTTGGGGCTGCTGGTCCCGGTCGCGGTCGCGCTGGTGCTCATGGGCGTCCAGGTGATGCCGGTGCCGGTCGCGCTCCGGGTGTCGCTGCCGATGAACGCGTTCATCTCCTACCGCGGCCTGGTCACCGACCCCGCCGAGCTCGACTCGCTGTGGATCGGTCTGCTCGTCTGCGGGTCGTGGACGGTCCTGGCCACGCTGCTGGCCTACCGCCTGTTCGTACGCCGCGACTTCACCGATCTGGCCAACGACGGCTCGGCCCGCCGCTTCGTCACGGGTGGGCTCGCGCCGGTGGCCGGGCTCGTCGTGGTGACAACGCTGGCCGTCGCCGCGGCCACGGGCGCCACCGGCTCGGGCATCGACCGCCCGAAGCTCGAGGCCGCGGTCGCGCGCTCCTTCGGCAACCTCTACGTGATCCAGACCGATCGGCTGCACCGGCCGGCGGTGACCGTCGCCGACCTGGACGCGACCGCCCGGTGCGACAAGGGCGGCGACCTGGTCGAGGACGAGGGCGCCGGGAGCGGCTGGCGGTGCACGGTCCGCTGGACCCTGCCCGGCAGCAGCGCCGTCGGCACCGCGATCTACCAGCTCGACGTGCTCCCCGAGGGACGGTTCGTCGCCGACGGCGACGGCCCCAAGGAGGTCAACGGGTTCTTCCAGGTCCGTGGCCCCGCGGGTGACGCTCCCAACCCGCTCTGGCAGTTCGACGGTGTCGTCGACCTGCTCGATCCCCCCACGAAAGGACAGCAATGAAGGTTTCGCGCAACCGCGTGGTGAGGCCCCCGAAGGGTCTGGCCCGCGCCCGCACGTTCGGCCTGGTGGCCGGCGCGCTGACCCTCGTCGCCACGGGCGGCGTCGCCGCCTACGGCACGACGGTCGGCTTCGGCGACAACCTCGTCGGTGAGGAGTACGCCGGCGGCCTGCAGATCTCCTCCGACCAGATGATCAAGCCGCTCGGTGAGCGGCTGATGACGCCGTACGGCAAGTTCATGGGCGCGACGGTCAGCCCCGACGGGCGGTTCCTCGCCGCGACGGCCAACGACCGCTCGGTCTCCCTGCAGATCTTCGACCTCGAGTCCTACCAGCTGATCTGGCGCGGCGGCACCGCCTCCGGCGTCGACCTGCGCCTGTCGGACAACACCGTCGGCCAGGAGGGGCCGCTCTACTCCCCCGACGGCGCCTTCCTCTTCATGCCCAACGCGACCGGCATCACCCGGTTCCCCGTGAACGCCGACGGGACCCTCGCGGCGGGCACCAAGATCGCGATCCCCGACGCAAGCGGAAAGAAGGCACTGACCGCGGGCATGGCGTTCAGCGCCGACGGCTCGACGCTGTACGCCGCGGTCAACGGGCAGAACTCGGTCGTGGCGATCGACCCGGCCGCGGGCACGATCGAGCGGACCTGGCCGGTCGGCATCGCGCCGCGCCAGCTCGAGGTCGTCGAAGGCAAGGTCTACGTCAGCGACGAGGGCGGCCGGGTCGCGCGTCCGGGCGAGACGACCATCGACTCCTACGGCACGGCCGTGCCCGCGGACCCCGAGCTCGGCACCTCCACGACGGGCGTGCTCAGCATCATCGACGCGGCGCACCCCGACGCCCCCGTCGGGCAGATCGACGTCGGGCTGCACCCGACCGCGATGCACCTCGAGGGTGATGCGCTCTACGTCGCCAACACCAACGACGACACGGTCTCCGTGGTCGACACCACCACGAACGCGGTCGTGCAGACGATCGAGACCCGGCCGTGGCAGAGCTCGGAGGTCGGCTACGCCCCCGACGCCGTGACCGTGCAGGACGGCCGGCTGCTGGTCAGCCTCGGTCGCGCCAACGCGATCGCGGTCTACCGGCTCGGCGAGAGCGCGCTGGACCCGGTCAGCTACGTCGGGCTGGTCCCGACCGACTACTACCCCGAGGACGTCTTCACCGTCGGCGACCAGGTCGTGGTCACCAACCGGCGCGGCATCGACGCCCGCGGACCGCTGATCCGGTTCGACAAGGGCTACGGCACCACGCCGGCCACCGGCCACGGCACGCACGGCACGACCGCGTCACTGACCCGGTTCACGCTGCCCAGCGATGCGGAGATCAAGGAGACGCACACGCCGGCGGTCTTCGCCCAGAACGGCTGGGGCCCAGCCCGCACCGACGTCGCGCACGCCACGGGCCACCGGGCCCGGCCGGTCCCGGTGCCGCGGCGGATCGGCGACCCCTCGACGATCAAGCACGTGTTCATGCTGGTCAAGGAGAACCGCACCTACGACCAGGTGCACGGCGACATGCCCGAGGGCAACGGCGACGCGAGCCTCGCGCAGTTCGGCGAGGACGTGACCCCGAACATCCACGCGCTCTCCCGCCAGTTCGGCCTGTACGACAACACCTACGACACCGGCACGAACTCCGCCGAGGGTCACAACTGGATCATGCAGGGCGACAACCCTGAGTACACCGAGTCGAGCGCCGGCGAGTACGTCCGCAGCTACGACACGGAGGAGGACGTCCTGGGCCACCAGCGCTCGGGCTTCCTGTGGACCGCCGTCCAGGCCGCGGGCCACTCGGCCAAGAACTTCGGTGAGTTCGTCTTCTCCTCGAGCGGCAAGCCGGCCGGCTCGACCTGGCAGCAGTACTACTGCGCCGCCCAGGACGTCGAGCAGGGCGGCGATCCCGCCCAGCTGACCTCCCCGGAGCTGCGGGGCGACTACGGCTCCCCGATCCCGTCGCTCAACGAGATCACGGTGCCGACGGCCCCGCCGTTCGACATGCAGATCCCGGACCTGTACCGCTACCAGATCTGGAAGCAGGACTTCCTGGCCAACGGCCCGGAGGACTTCCAGATGGTGTGGCTCTCCGACGACCACACCGGCGGTCCGGTGACCCCGCGGTCGAACGTCGCCGGCGGCGACCTCGCCCTCGGCAAGATCGTCGAGACGATCTCGCACAGCAAGTACTGGAAGGACTCGGCGATCTTCGTGGTCGAGGACGACAGCCAGAACGGTCCCGACCACGTCGACGGCCACCGCGCCCCGATCCAGGTCATCAGCCCGTGGGCGGTGCACGGCCGGACGGTCTCGACGTACTACTCGCAGATCAGCATGGTCCGCACGATCGAGCAGATCCTCGGCGCGGAGCCGTTGAACCAGAAGGTCGCGGCGGCCACGCCGATGTACGACGCGTTCCAGCGCACGCCGGACTTCCGGCCGTACACGGCCCGGGCCAACCGCGTCCCGCTCACCGAGAACATCGCGACCGCACCCGCGTGCGGCCTCGACACCCCCAGCGGGCGGCACGCGGTCGCTCCGGCCCGGCCGGTGCCGAGCCGCTACGTCTCGACGTCGGCCGCGTGGGAGAAGTGGTCGGCCAAGCAGCACCTGACCGGCCGGCGGGCGCAGGCGGACTACGCCAACCCCGAGCTGTTCAACCGGTGGACGTGGTACCAGACCCACCACTGGGACCTGCCCTACCCGGGCGACCCGAAGATCTACCTGCCCTCGGAGGTGCCGGGCGCCGCGCTGCCGGGCTCCGACGTCGACTGACGCCGCACTGATCCACTGATCCATCGCATGGCCAGGTGGCCCGCCGGGAGCTCCCGGCGGGCCATCGCCGTCCTCGCACGTTCAGGGCGCCGTCGAGTGGTGGACCGGGCCCGATCACCCCGCGCGGCGTCGCGGGTGCGGCGCCCCACAGCTCACGTGGCCGTCACCGCGCTGAGGACGGGGTCGACCGCGTCGAGGAGCCTGGTCACGTACGACGGCGGCACGGCTGGGTCGGCCGCGCTCTCGAGCTCGCCGATCTCGATGCCGACGACCTCGGACTCGGCGAGGACCTCCGCGGTCGCGTGCAGGTCCGCGAGCGACATCCCGTCCGGCACCAGGTAGTCGGTCGGCACGGTGCCGGGCTCCAGGACGTCGCAGTCGATGTGCACGTACACCGGCCGCCCCGCCACCGCGGTGCGCAGCTCGTCGGCCATCCGGGGACCCACCTCGACCAGCGCGACGGTGCCCGCGTCCACGAGGGCCTGTTCGTCCGGGTCGAGGTCGCGGGCGCCCACCACGATGGCGCGGTCCGGCGACAGGCCCGACCCGAGGCCGGAGTCCCACAGGCCCAGCGGCCCGCTGTAGGCGAGCCCGCCGAGGTATCCGCTCGGGGTGGTCGCCGGGGTGTTCAGGTCCGCGTGGGCGTCGAACCAGACCACCACCGCGTCCGGGCGGTGCCGGGCGACCACCGGGAGCGTCGCGAGGGCGACCGCGCACCGGCTCGATGCGGTGACCGGCGTCCGGCCCGCCCCGAGCACCGCGTCGAGGCGGGCAGCCATCGCGCGGAGCGTGGGCGTCGCCGCGGCGAGCTCCTCCGCCCAGCCCACGGACAGGGCCGGCTCCGGGGCGCCCACCACCGCCGGGGCCGTCCCGAGCCGGTCGGCGAGGGCGGCGGCGAGCTCCCGCGAGGCGACCATGGCCAGGTCGTTGTGGTCGCCGGCCCGTCCCGCGAAGTGGCTCAGCGCGACGCGACCCGCGTCCGTCGGGGTGGGTGCGGCTGCGGTCGAAGCGGCTGGGTGGGGGTTCATCGGTCCTCCTCGGCGGTGAGAGTCCCTCGTGCTGTCGACGAGTGATCACGACGCTAGGGACCGGCGAAGTGGTGCCACAATGGGCCAGATGCGGTCGATCTGCCGAGTCGGGAAGCATGGTGCCGGGCCCGAATAGACTGAATGCGTGATCGACGACCTGGACCACCGACTCCTCGGCATCCTGCGCGCCAACAGCCGCACCCCCGTCGCCGTCCTCGCCCGCGAGCTCGGCATCAACAGGTCCACCGTGACCGCACGGATCGACCGGCTCGTCGACACCGGCGTCATCGAAGCCTTCACCATCCGGCTCGGCAACGACGTCGACCGTGACGCGATCCGAGGCGTCACCACGGTCGTCACCGAGCCGCGGCTCGGCCAGGACGTGGTCCGCGAGATCCGCGGCTATCCCGAGGTCGAACGACTCCACTCCACCACGGGAGCCTGGGATCTCGTGGTCCAGCTGCGGTGCAGCACCCTCTCGGAGTTCGACCTGGCCCTCGAACGGATCCGCGCCGTCCCCGGCGTGCGGGACACCCAGACCAGCCTGCTCTTCAACTCGTTGACGACCGCCTGACGACCGACCCGCCCAGCACGCCGGCCTCGATCTCGCGTGGCTAGCGAAGCTAGATGAAGATCCCGAGGAACAGCACCACGACCAGGCCGGTCACCGAGAGCACGGTCTCCATCAGCGACCAGGTCTTCACGGTCTGACCCACGCCCATCCCGAAGTACTCCTTGACCAGCCAGAAGCCGGCGTCGTTGACGTGGGAGAAGAACACCGAGCCGGCGCCGACGGCGAGCACCACCAGCGAGGTCTCGCCCGTCGACATGCCGTCGACGAGCGCGACCATCAGCGAGCTCGCGGTGATGGTCGCGACGGTCGCCGAGCCGGTGGCGAGGCGGATCAGCACCGCCAGCACCCAGGCGAGCAGGAGCACCGAGACGTCCGCGTCCTTGGCCCAGTCGGCGAGCAGGGTGCCGATCCCGGTGTCGACGAGCACCTGCTTGAAGCCGCCGCCGGCGGCGACGATGAGCAGGATCCCGGCGATCGGCGGCAACGACCGCCCCACGGTGTCGGAGATCGTCGCCTTGTCCATGCCGGCGCGCACGCCGAAGGTGTACATCGCGACGAGGACAGCGATCAGCAGCGCCACGAACGGCGCCCCGATCACGTCCCCGACCTGCTGCACGGTGTTCTCCGGGTCGTCGATCACGATGTCGAGCACGGCCTTGCCGAGCATGAGCACGACCGGCAGGAGCACGGTCGCGATCGTGACGCCGAACGACGGGCGTCGGGTGGCGACGCGCTCCTCGGCCTCCCAGGTGTGCGGCGGCTCGACGACCACCCAGCGACCGGCGATCGCGCCGAAGAGCGGACCGGCGACGATGATCGTCGGCACGGCCACGAGGATGCCGAGGGCGAGGGTCACCCCGAGGTCGGCGCCGAGGTAGTCGATGGCGGTGACCGGGCCGGGGTGCGGCGGGACGAACCCGTGCATCGCGGAGAGGCCGGCCAGGGCCGGGATGCCCACGGTGATCAGCGAGACCTGTGCGCGCCGGGCGACCAGGTAGATCACGGGCATCAGCAGCACCAGGCCGATCTCGAAGAACATCGGCAGGCCGATGATCGCGCCGACCGCGGCCATCGCCCACGGCAACAGCCGGCCCGACGCGCGCCCCACGATCGTGTCGACGATCTGGTCGGCGCCGCCGGACTCGGCGAGCAGGATCGCGAACATCGCCCCCAGGGCGATCAGGGCCCCGACGCCGGCGGTCGTGTCACCGAGCCCCTTCGTGATCGAGGCGAGGACGTCGTTGACGTTCTGGCCGGCGATGATCCCGACGGTCAGGCCGCCGAGGATCAGCGCCAGGAACGGGTGCAGCTTCACGACCGTGATCAAGACGACGAGCAGCGCGATCGCCACCAGGGCGGCGGTCAGCAGCTGCCAGCCGGGCGCCACGGGGTCCACGAGCGGACTCGCGGCGAGCGGGAGCACGGCGGATGACGGGGACATCAGTTCTCCTCCACGGGGGTGGTGTCGGATCCGGAACGGACCCGGTCGACGTAGGTCTGGACGATCCGGTCGACGCTCTGGTCGACGTCGATCGCGAAGCCGCGCTCGTCGGGGGCCAGCGGCTCGAGCGTCGCGAACTGCGAGGACAGCAGGGACGCCGGCATGAAGTGCCCGGGCCGGCTCGCCTGGCGACGTTCGATGACCTCACGGCTGCCGGTCAGGTGCACGAACTCCAGCTCGGCGACGTGCTCGCGCAGCCGGTCGCGGTAGGCACGCTTGAGTGCCGAGCAGCTCACGACCCCACCGTCGGGGTGGTCGGCCAGCCAGCGCCCGATCGTCTCCAGCCACGGCCAGCGGTCCTCGTCGTCGAGCGGCTCACCGCGCGACATCTTCGCGATGTTGCTCGCCGGGTGCAGGTCGTCGGCGTCGACGAACGGTACGCCGAGGCGCTGGGCGAGCGCGGCGCCGACGGTGGACTTGCCGGAGCCGGACACGCCCATGACCACGAGCGGGTGACGCGACATCGAGACCTCCTGCCCGCCTGGTGGCCCCGGCGGCCGGTGTGCGGGTCCTCACATGGTGCGCTCATTCGTCATACTTTTGCAAGAGTCAGTCTTGAATCGCCCGCCTATTCATAGGGCCGCCGCGCGGTGGAATGATGTTTGCCGTGACGACCTCCCCGCCCGTCGGCCAGCACGCGAGCGTGCTCGCCGCCCTGGGTGGCCGGATCGCCTCGGGCGCGCTCGCCACCGGCCAGGTGGTCACGCTGGACGGGATCTGTGCGGAGCACCGGGTCTCCCGCAGCGTGGCCCGCGAGGCGATCCGGGTGCTGGAGTCGATGGGGCTGGTCGCCTCGCGGCGACGGGTCGGCATCACCATCCAGCCGCGCGAGCGGTGGAACGTCTTCGACCCGCGGGTGATCCGCTGGCGCCTGGACCTCGGCGACCGCACCGACCAGCTGCTCTCGCTCTCCGAGCTGCGCCGCGGCATCGAGCCGGTCGCCGCCGCACTGGCCGCCGAGCGGGCCGACGGCGAGCAGTGCCGGGTGCTCGCGGCCGCCGTGTCCGACATGGTCGTGCACGGGCGCTCCGGCGACCTCGAGGCCTACCTGCGCGCCGACACGCTGTTCCACCGCACGCTGCTCGAGGCGAGCGGCAACGAGATGCTGCGCGCGCTCCAGGACGTCGTCGCCGAGGTGCTCAGTGGGCGCACCCACCACGGGATGATGCCGGCGCGGCCCAACCCGGACGCGATCGCGCTGCACGACGAGGTGGCCCGGGCGGTGCGCCTGGGCGATGGTCCCGGCGCCGAGCGCGCCATGCGCGCGATCATCGACGAGGCCGCGGCCGCCCTCCGCGCCGAGCAGGGGCACTGAGCCCGAGCCCGCCCAGCAGGGTCTCGGCTGCGAACTCCGCGGCGGCCCGCTCGAAGACCGCGCCGTGGCGCAGCATCGCGTGCCGGCCACCGGGCACCTCGACGTACTCGACCTCGGCCTGGCGGGCCAGCGTGCGCGCGACCGA
>NZ_DASWVI010000183.1:0-8943 GCF_036401255.1 Nocardioides sp.
CGCGGGCGCTGCTCGAGCACGTGCTGGACTCCGGCGGGGAGGCGACCACCGGGTCGGCCCGGCACACGGTGCTGCCCGAGGACGCCACGACCCCCGCCGAGGAGCTGCTCGCGCGGCGGCTGCTGGTGCCACGCTCCGGAGGCGTCGTCGTGCTGCCCGGCGAGGTCGGCATCGCGCTGCGCGGCGGCCGGACGACCACCGACCCGGTCGACGAGGAGCCCGAGCTGGCGACCGCCGCCCGGGACGCGGCCGTGGTCGACCGGGCGGCCGCCGGCGCGGCGTTCGAGGCCGTGCGTCGCGTCGAGCTGCTGCTGGACCACTGGGGTCTCACGCCACCGACAGCCCTGCGCTCCGGCGGCCTGGGCGTACGCGACCTGCGGACGACGGCGGTGCAGCTGCACGTGGACGAGCCGACGGCGGCGCTGCTCGTCGAGGTGGCCGCGGCGGCCGGGCTGCTCGCGACCGCGGCCGACCCGGACGGCAACCCGGCGTGGATCCCCACCGACGCCTTCGACCAATGGACGAACCTGTCCGTGGCGGAGCGCTGGGCGGCGCTGGTCCGGGCCTGGCTGGACAGCCCCCGGCTGCCCGGACTCGTCGGCTCCCGCGACCCGGCCGGCAAGGTCTGGAACGCGCTGGCACCGGAGCTGTCCGGCGTGCACCAGGTCGAGAGCCGGCGGATGGCGCTCGACGCGCTGGCCGAGCTGCCCTCCGGCGAGGTGCTCGCCACCGGCACCGGGGTCCCGTCGCTGGTGCGCCGGGTCTCGTGGCGCCGGCCGCGACGCCCGCGGACCCGCGCCGACCAGGTCGCCTGGGCCGTCGAGGAGGCCGGGGTGCTCGGGGTCGTCGCGCTCGGCGGGCTGGCGTCGTACTCCCGGCGGCTGGTGGGCGGCCACGAGGCCGAGGCGGTCGCAGAGCTCGCCGGACTGCTGCCCGAGCCCGTCGACCACGTGCTGCTCCAGGCCGACCTCACCGCGGTCGCCCCGGGCCCGCTGGAGTCGCGGCTCGCGCGGCAGCTGCAGCTGGTCGCCGACGTGGAGTCGCGCGGTGGCGCGACCGTGTACCGGTTCACGCCGGCGTCGGTACGCCGGGCCCTCGACACCGGCTGGACCGCCGCCGAGGTGCACGACTTCGTCGGCTCGGTGTCGCGGACGCCCGTGCCCCAGCCGCTGAGCTACCTCGTCGACGACACCGCCCGGACGTTCGGCACCGTCCGCGTCGGCCACGCCGAGGCGTTCTTGCGCTCCGACGACGAGGCGGCCCTGACCGAGCTGCTGCACCACCCCAAGGCCGCCTCGCTCGGGCTGCGCCGGATCGCCCCCACCGTGCTGATCAGCCCGACCCCGCTCGACGTGCTGCTCCCCCGCCTGCGCGATCTCGGCGCGGCGCCGGTGGTCGAGGCCGCCGACGGCACCGTGCACGTCGCGCGCCCGGACCTCCTGCGCGCCCGCACACCGCGCGAGCACCGGGCGCGGGCGGCCAAGGTGGTGCGCGAGACCGCTCATGCCGCGCACGCGGTGACCGCGATCCGGGCCGGCGACCGGGCCGAGCCGACGCGCAGCGAGACGCCGGCGGTGACGCTCACCCCGAGCGGCTCGATGGCGGCGCTGCGCGAGGCGGTCGAGGCCGGCCAGACCGTGCTGATCGGCTACCTGGACAACCAGGGCGGGCGCTCGGAGCGGCTGGTGGACCCGGTGCGGGTCGAGGGCGGCTCGCTCACGGCGTACGACCACCGCACCGACGACGTCAGAACCTTTGCTGTGCATCGCATCACGACCGTCCGTCCGGTCGCTCCTGATCCGTAAACTTGAAACATGGACTTCCTCCGGTACGCCGAGGCCGCCGCGGCCCTCCTGAACGCCGACATGGCCGATGTCGACGACCTGGTGGCGTACCTGCACGGCCGCGAGTGGCTGCACGACCGAGCCGCCGATCGCGACTGCATGCTGCTGCGCAAGTTCCAGCGCGAGCTGCGGCCGGTGTTCGAGGCCGGCTCGGCGGAGGACACCGCCGCCGTGGTGGAGCGGCTCAACGACCTCATGAGCCGCCACCCGGTCACGCCGCGCATCTCCGGCCACGACGACCACGACCTGCACCTGCACGTGGCCACCGACAACGCCAGCGTCGCCGAGCTGCTGATCGGCGAGTCGCTCCTCGGCCTCTCCACGCTGGTCTGCGACCTCGGGCCGGACCGGCTCGGCGTGTGCGCCGCGCCCCCGTGCACCGCGGTCTTCGTCGACACCTCGCCGAACCGATCGCGCCGCTACTGCTCCGAGCGGTGCTCCTCGCGCGCCAACGTCGCGGCGTTCCGGGCCCGGCAGAAGGCCGTGGCGACCTCGGCCTAGCCGCTCCTCCGTAGGCTTGCCCGGTGAACGACGGCCCCCTCATCGTCCAGTCGGACAAGACGCTGCTGCTCGAGGTCGACCACGAGCGCGCCGTCGACTGCCGCAAGGCGATCGCGCCGTTCGCCGAGCTCGAGCGCTCCCCGGAGCACATCCACACCTACCGCCTCACCCCGCTGGGGCTGTGGAACGCCCGCGCCGCCGGCCACGACGCCGAGCAGGTGATCGACACCCTGCTGGAGTACAGCCGCTACGCCGTGCCGCACGCGCTGCTGGTCGACGTCGCCGAGACCATGGCCCGCTACGGGCGGCTGCGGCTGAAGAAGCACCCGATCCACGGGCTCGTGCTGGCCTCGACCGACCGGCCGGTGCTCGAGGAGGTGCTCCGCGCCAAGAAGGTCGCCGGGATGCTCGGCGCCCGCATCGACGACGACACCGTCGTCGTGCACGGCTCGGAGCGCGGCAACCTCAAGCAGGCGCTGCTCAAGCTCGGCTGGCCGGCCGAGGACTTCGCGGGGTACGTCGACGGCGAGGCCCACCCGATCGCGCTCGAGGAGACCGCGTGGCACCTGCGCGCCTACCAGCGCGAGGCGGCCGAGTCGTTCTGGCACGGCGGGTCCGGGGTGGTGGTGCTGCCGTGCGGCGCCGGCAAGACCCTGGTCGGCGCGGCCGCGATGGCCCAGGCCCAGGCCACGACGCTGATCCTGGTGACCAACACCGTCTCGGCCCGGCAGTGGAAGGACGAGCTGGTCCGGCGTACCTCGCTGACGGCGGACGAGATCGGGGAGTACTCCGGGGCGGTCAAGGAGATCCGGCCGGTCACGATCGCGACGTACCAGGTGCTGACGACGAAGCGTCACGGCGTGTATCCGCATCTCGAGCTGCTCGACGCCCGCGACTGGGGGCTGATCGTCTACGACGAGGTGCACCTGCTGCCGGCCCCGATCTTCCGGATGACCGCCGACCTGCAGGCCCGCCGCCGGCTCGGCCTGACCGCGACGCTGGTGCGTGAGGACGGCCGCGAGGGCGACGTGTTCTCGCTGATCGGCCCGAAGCGCTACGACGCGCCCTGGAAGGACATCGAGGCCCAGGGCTGGATCGCGCCGGCCGACTGCGTCGAGGTGCGGGTGACGCTGCCGTCCTCGGAGCGGCTGGCCTACGCGACGGCCGAGCCCGAGGAGCGCTACCGGCTCGCGTCGTGCACGCACCACAAGATCGACGTCGTGCGCTCGCTGGTGGAGTCACACCCCGGCCAGCCGACGCTGGTGATCGGGCAGTACATCGAGCAGCTCGACGAGCTCGCGACCGCCCTCGACGCACCGGTGATCAAGGGCGACACCCCGGTCAAGGAGCGGCAGCGGCTCTTCGACGCGTTCCGCTCCGGCGAGGTCGGGCTGCTGGTCGTCTCCAAGGTCGCGAACTTCTCCATCGACCTGCCCTCGGCGGAGGTCGCGATCCAGGTCTCCGGCTCGTTCGGCTCCCGCCAGGAGGAGGCGCAACGGTTGGGGCGCCTGCTGCGGCCCAAGTCCGAGGGCAAGACCGCCCACTTCTACACGATCGTCTCCCGCGACACCGTCGACGCCGAGTTCGCCCAGAACCGGCAGCGGTTCCTCGCCGAGCAGGGCTACGCCTACCGGATCGTCGATGCGGAGGACGTGGGGGCCTAGGCGCCGTCGGGATCCCCGGTGGACCGGGGATTCCTCCGCTTGTCGGCCGTTGCAACGGGCGACAAGCGCAAGAAGAGGCCGACCAGTCCTGGGAGTACGGCGTTCAGGTCAGCCGTCGACCTCGAGGATGTCGTTCTCCAGCCAGGCGCCCCCTGCCTCGCCGCCGACCGGGTGCTGGCGTACGACGACGCCGGTCTGCACGTCGATCGCGACCTCGTGGTGGTCGGGGTAGCGGTAGTCGACGAACCGGTCGCCCCACTCCTCGCGGTCGACGACCGGCGAGCGCAGCAGTGAGCAGCAGCCGCACCGCGGCTCGTAGCCGTCCAGCGGCCGAAGCCGCGCCTCCCACGTCGGGCGGCCCGCCGACTCGCCGGACCGGACGTCGAAGACCTCGACGTCGTGGCTCAGCTCCACCGGGTCGAGCATCGCGATCCAGGAGTAGTTCTCCCAGAACAGGCCGTCGTCGTCGAGGTCGGGCCGGTCCGCCACCAGCCCGTCGGGGCGGTACGTCGCCGCGGGGGGCCGCCAGCGGCCGGTAGGCCGGCCGTCGCGACGTTGGGAGTCCAGGTTGAGCGGGACGGGGGTGCCGTCGGCCCCGCGGAGCCGGATGCCGTCCGGCCGCGCCAGCCAGGCCTCGACCTGGTCGCCGTACCGCCCACGCAAATGGGACGACCGGTGCCGGAGGTGCAGCGACGTCCAGCGCCACGGCGAGCTGCGCGCCAGGGCCCGGAAGTCGTCTGCGGTCGGGGTCACGGGCTCACCGTAGATCGGTGAGACGGCCGGCGCCCACCGGGTATCGGCGTCGCTACGCTGCGCCCCATGAGCGACGACCAGGTCATGTTCACGCTGGACGAGTCAGAGCAGGTCACCCACTGGTACAACGTCGTGGCGGACCTGCCCACCCCGCCGCCCCCGCCGCTGCACCCCGGCACCCACGAGCCGGTGGGGCACGACGACCTGGCGGCGCTGTTCCCGATCGAGCTGATCCTGCAGGAGGTCAGCGGGGAGCGGTACGTCGAGATCCCCGAGCCGGTGCGCGAGGTCTACCGGCAGTACCGCCCGAGCCCGCTCTACCGCGCGCGCCGCTGGGAGCAGAAGCTCGGCACGTCGGCGCGGATCTACTACAAGTACGAGGGCGTGTCGCCCGCGGGCTCGCACAAGACCAACACGTCGGTGCCGCAGGTCTACTACAACTCCCTGCACGGGGTACGCCGGCTGACGACCGAGACCGGGGCGGGCCAGTGGGGCACCGCGCTGGCCTACGCCTGCTCGCTGTTCGGGCTCGACTGCGAGGTGTGGCAGGTCGGGGCGTCGTACGACTCCAAGCCCCAGCGCCGCACGCTGATCGAGGTCTTCGGCGGCTCCGTGCACCGCTCGCCGAGCCGCCTGACCGAGTCCGGCAAGGCGTTCCCGGAGGGCCACCCGGGATCGCTCGGCATCGCGATCTCCGAGGCCGTCGAGGTCGCCGCCCAGGACGACACGACGAAGTACGCGCTCGGCTCGGTGCTCAACCACGTGCTGCTGCACCAGACCGTGATCGGCGAGGAGGCGCTGCGCCAGCTGGCGAAGGCCGGCGAGTCCGGCGCCAACCTCGTCATCGGCTGCGCCGGTGGCGGGTCGAACTTCGCGGGCCTGTCGTTCCCGTTCCTGCGCGAGAAGCTCGCCGGCACCCAGAGCCCGCGGATCCTCGCGGTCGAGCCGACGTCGTGCCCGACGCTGACCCGCGGTGAGTACCGCTACGACTTCGGCGACACCGCCGGGCTCACCCCGCTGATGAAGATGTACACGCTCGGCCACGACTTCGTGCCGTCCCCGATCCACGCGGGCGGCCTGCGCTACCACGGCATGGCGCCGCTGGTCTCGCACGCGGTGCACGAGGGGCTGATCGAGGCGACCGCGCTGCACCAGAACGAGTGCTTCGAGGCGGGTCTGGAGTTCGCCCGCACCCAGGGCATCGTCGCGGCTCCGGAGTCGTCCCACGCGCTCGCCCAGGCGCGCCGCGAAGCGCTCGCGGCGGCCGAGACCGGCGCGGAGCCGGTGATCGTCGTCGGTCTCTCCGGGCACGGCCTGCTCGAGCTCGGCGCCTACGAGAGCTTCCTCTCCGGGCACCTCGAGGACGACCCACTCTCCGACGAGGACCTCAGCACGGCGCTGGCGGGCGTCCCGCAGCTCTGAGGCAGCGCTCGGGCCCCGACCTGTCAGCCGAAACCCGCGCGACACGCCGAGCCACCCCGGCGTGTCGTGCGGGTTTCACCGGCTGACCGGTGAAACCCGCACCACCGCACACCCTCAGCGCGAGGGCGCGACGTACACGGTCTTGACCGCGGCCTTCTTGCCCACCTTGACCCGCAACGTCAGCGACTCGCGTCCCTCACGCTCACCGTCGCGGCGGGTGGGGATCGCGACCGCGACGGTGCGCCCGCCCGCCCGCAGCCGTTCGAACATCATCGGGCGCAACGAGGAGAGTCGCTGGTCCGGATCGGCATCCGGGCCGAGGTGCTGGCGGACCCAGTCGGTGCCGATGTCGCCGACGGTGACCTCGGGTCGCGGACCACGCACGACCCGACCGCTGACGAACAGCTCGTAGTCGACGCGCTTGTCCAGC
Source organism: Nocardioides sp. (assembly GCF_036401255.1). Classification (GTDB taxonomy): domain Bacteria; phylum Actinomycetota; class Actinomycetes; order Propionibacteriales; family Nocardioidaceae; genus Nocardioides. Next base: position 6,615 of record NZ_DASWVI010000183.1, read on the forward strand.
GTGATCAGCCACACCGCCGGCTGGCCCTCCTCGACGACCCGGGAGACCCGCTGGACGGTGATCCGGGGCGCCGGGTCGTCGTCGAGGACGGTGAGTCGACCGAGGTAGTTGTCGGTCATCACGTTGCGCGACGCCCAGGTCGCCACCGTGGTGATCGCCCTGGGGTAGTCGTCGGCGCGGTCGGGGGTGTAGGTCACCGGCACCCGGGCCAGCGTCTGGCCGGGCGCGAGGTCGAGCTGGAAGCGCTGGAGCGCGCCCCGGGACTGACCGGCGGTCAGCACCACCAGCCGTGCCGGGCGGGTCAGCTCACCGTTGACGACGACGGGGACGTACGCCGTGACCGGCGACCGCCCGTCGCCCTCGAGGATCCGGACGCTGCCGACGTCGACGGTCGGCATGCGCAGGTCGGGCACCGCGGCGAGCGTGGCCGGTGCCGAGGCCAGGTCCGCCACCCAGACCCGGCCCCGGTCGCTGTGGGCGACCAGGTCGACCCGGACGATCCGCGTCAGGTCCACGCCGGTCGCGCCGGACGCATCGGCGCTCAGCGTCTGCGCCCAGTACTTGCGGGTGTCGAGGCCGCCGTCGATCGCCGGCAGCGCACCGTCGGTGGCGCTGAGCAGCGCGCTGGCGCCGTCGGCGTCGGTGATCCGGACGCCGAGGTCCGCCGGCCCCACCGCCGGGTCGACGATCGTGCGCAGCTCGAGCCGTCCGGAGCTGAGGTCGAGCGGGCGGTCGAGCAGCAGCCCGCCGCTTTGTCCGGCCGCGGTCCACGACATCTCGAAGAACGTCCGGGAGGGCACCCGCTCGTACTGCTCGGGCCAGTGCGGCCGGACCCCGGCGTAGTCGAGGCCGTGGGTGCACGACGCCACGCGGTCGAAGCTGCTCACGCCCTGGCACAGACGGGTCTCCGCGCCGTCGGGCAGCGACCGGTCCGCGCCGAGTCCCGGCGCGCGCTCGTCGCGGCCGCCACCGATCGCGTGGCTGAGGACCTGCGCGTCACCGGTGGAGGCCACCCGCACCCGCGAGCCGTCGAACATCGGCAGCAGGTCCTGCTCGCCGTCCGCGAACAGGTGCACCGCGCCCGCGACGTACGCCGTGCCGACCGCCTGCTGCTCCTGCGGCGTGAGCCGGTCGGGGTCCTTGCGCCCACAGGTGCCCCGGGGGTTGCCGCCCCAGTCGTCCCACGCCGGCGCCTGCGCGAGGCCGGGGGTCCACTCGGTGTTGAAGTAGTTGTGGTTGGCGCCCATCACCAGCACCGAGCTCTTCAGCGAGGTGTCGCCGGTGGTGAGGTCGCGGGACCCGTCGGTGAACTTCTGCCCCTGGAGGTCGCTCACGTCGCCGTCGCAGGAGGGCAGCAGCGTCACCGTCGGCACGTACGGCGCGGTCTGGGCACCGAAGTCGGTCGGGGCGATCAGCACCTGGCCGACGATGCGGTACGGCGCGCTCAGCGGGATCTGGATCGAGGCGCGGTCGACGCCCTCGCCGCCGCGGCTGTGGCCGACCAGCACCACGCGGTCGAGGTCGACCTGGTGGTCCGCGGCGATCGTCGCCCAGTGGTCGAGGTGCCGTTCGATGATCTCGGCGCGGGCGTCGGCCCCGCCGTCGGTGAGGCGCCAGTCCTGGCCGTTGATGCCGTTGACCCGCACCGACACGGTCGCGTAGCCCTGCGAGGCGAGCACCCGCTGGACGTAGTCGTAGCCGAGCTCGCTGGGGATGTCGCGCAGCGGCGCCTGGCACGGCCAGTCGCTGTAGGCGTCGGGGTCGGCGGGGTCGAAGCACACGCTGTGGCGTCCGTGCAGGAACAGCACCAGTGGCCGCGGGCCGGTGGCGGCGTCGGCGGCCGGCTCCACGACGTGGCCGACCATCTCGATCGGCACCGGCATGCCGGGCAGCTTGACCGGGTCGAGCTGGTAGTCACTGGAGACGATCGCGTAGTCCCCGGGCGTGGCCGGGTCGACCGGCAGCGTCTCGGTGCCCGGCAGGTCGAGGGCTTTCGCCGGCGCGGTCGCCGCGGCCCGGTAGCGGTCCGCGCCGCGCTCGTCGAGGCGGTCGCCGGACAGCAGTACGTCGTACTCGGCCGGGTCGGGCCGGGTCGGCGAGGTGACCACGGCGCGCACCGTGCGACCGTCGGCGGCGAGCTCGGGCGTCCCGACCTGGGCGTCCGCGGGTCCCACGATCGTCGGCCGGTCCGACGTCAGCGGGAACGGGCTCGGCGAGCGCCAGGAGACGACGTACCGGCCCGAACCGTTGGCCTGCACCTGCCAGCCGGCGGCGTCCGCGCCGGACCCGACCGCGCCGGACCCGACCGCGCCGGAGCCGACCGCGGCGG
>NZ_DASWVI010000184.1:0-3712 GCF_036401255.1 Nocardioides sp.
GATGGACCGCGCACACCTCACAAACGAGTGCCGGGGAGCGTCTTTCGAAGGTGAAGCCGTTCGACGAGGTCGTGGCCGAGCACGGGGCGACCGTGCTGCGGGTGTGTCGCGCCGCGCTGGGCCAGGCGGACGCCGACGACGCCTGGACCGAGACCTTCGTGTCCGCCCTGCGTGCCTATCCCCGTCTCGGCCACGACGCCAACGTCGAGGCGTGGCTGGTCACCATCGCCCACCGCAAGATCATCGACCTCCACCGGGCGGCTCGGCGTCGCCCGGTGCCCGTCGAGATCCTCCCCGACACCGGCGCGGCACCGGGTCCCGACCCCGGCGAGCATGACGCGCTCTACGACGCGCTCCGGCAGCTGCCGGACAAGCAGCGCCATGCGGTCGCCTACCACCACCTCGGCGGTCTCTCGCACCGCGAGGTCGCCGAGGTCCTGGGCGGCACCGAGGCCGCGGCCCGGCGCGCCTGCGCCGACGGCATCAAGGCGCTGCGCCGCACCTACGAGCAGGAAGGAGCACACCGATGATCGAGCACACGCCGGACCAGGTCTTGGCGTCGCTGCGGGCCGACGACGCGTCGGCCCTCGCGCGGCTCCGCGACCGACTGGCGGACGAGGCCGACCGCGCGAACCTCCTGGACGTGGCCTACCGGACCCTCGACACGCCCGTCGGCCCCCTTCTCCTCGCCGCGACCCCGGCCGGTCTGGTCCGCGTCGCCTATGCCCGGGAGGGCCACGACGCCGTCCTCCAGGACCTGGCCGACAGGATCAGCCCTCGCGTGCTGCAGGCACCCCGGCGGCTGGACTCCGTCGCGCGCCAGCTCGAGGAGTACTTCGCCCGGACCCGAACGGTCTTCGACGCCCCCCTCGACCTCCGCCTCGCCTCCGGGTTCCGACGCGAGGTGCTGCAGCACCTGCGCGAGATCGCGTACGGAAGCACCGGCAGCTACGCCCAGGTCGCCGCCGCGGCCGGTAGCCCGCGAGCGGTGCGCGCGGTCGGCTCGGCGTGCGCCAGGAACCCCCTGCCGGTGGTCGTGCCCTGCCACCGGGTGATCCGCTCGGACGGTGCGCTCGGCGACTACGTCGGGGGCACGGAGGCCAAGCGGACCCTGCTCGCGATGGAGGGGGCCGCATAGCCGAAGGGCGTCCGTCGGAGTACGACGTGCCGGCGATCTGCCACCGGGACCTCACATCCGGCCCCTCGCGGACGTCTGCCGGGTGGAGCGCGTCGCGTTCCCCCGGGCCGACATCCGCCCGGGTCTGACTCCTGATGGGACATCCATGACTATCGCACTCGTCACCGGCGGCACTCGCGGAATCGGGCTCGCCACGGCGCGCGCCCTCGCACAGACCGGAGCGTGCGTCCTGCTGACCGGGCGCAGGCTCGCGGCCGCGGAGGCGGCGTCGTCCTCGCTGCGGCAGGAGGGGCTCGACGTGCAGGCCCTCGAGCTGGACGTGACGTCCTCGGCCAGCATCGCCGCGGCCGCGGAGCGGGTCGAGCGGGACCAGGGACGTCTCGACGTCCTGGTCAACAACGCCGGCATCCTGCCGGAGGCGACCGACGCCACCGAGCACCACTTCGCCAACCCGGACCTGGTCCGCGCGACCTTCGAGGTCAACGTGTTCGGGCCTGTCGCCGTCACCGAGGCCTTCTTGCCACTGCTCCAGCGCAGTGCCCGTGCCCGGATCGTGAACCTCTCGACCACCATGGGCTCGCTCACCGACCAGGCCGATCCCGACTCGCCGTACTACGGCACGGTCGTGCCCGGGTACCAGAGCTCCAAGGCGGCCCTGAACAGCATCACGATCGGCCTGGCCAAGCGGCTGGCGGCGACCGGCATCAAGGTCACGTCGGTCTGCCCGGGGTTCGTGCAGACCGACCTGACCCCGATGAACAGGGAGCAGGCGCCGCTTGCCGCGTCGCAGGCCGCCCAGGTCGTCCTCGCCGCGGCGACCCTCCCGGACGGCGCCGCGTCGGGGACCTTCGTCGACGCGAACGGGCCGGTCGCCTGGTAGTCGCGACCCGGCGAGGGGTGGCGCCTGAGGCGCCGCGCCACCCCTCGCCGCAGGTCCTCGAGCGTGTCGCTGCCCTAGCCTGGGCGCGTGTCCGTCGACATGTCTCGTGAACGAGCCGTCCTCGTCGGCGGCCTCGCCGGTCAGCGGCGCCATGTGCTGACCCAGCTCGAAGGGCTGTCCGACGAGCAGCTGCGCCGACCCGTGCTGCCCTCGGGGTGGTCCTGCCTCGGGCTGGTCCGGCACCTGACGCTGTCCGACGAGCGCTACTGGTTCGAGGTCGTCGTGGCGGGAGGCCCCTTGGACTTCTGGCCGGAGGCCGACGGCGGCGACTGGCTGGTCGGGCCCGACGAGCCGGCCGCGGACGTCCTCGCGGCCTACCGCGCCGCCATCGTGCGCTCCGACGAGATCATCGCGGCCCGGCAGCTCGACGATCCCCCCGCGCGGCCCGAGGACTGGTGGGGCGAGGCGGGCCTGTCGTTCCCGGACCTGCGCACGATCCTCGGGCACGTCCTGGTCGAGACCTCGGTCCACGCCGGCCACCTCGACGCCGTACGCGAGCTGCTCGACGGGCGCCAGCACCTCGTGCTCTGACGTCGCTCCCGCACGCCCGGCCGTCAGTCGCGGGACGCGCGGGTCGGGGCCCGGTGCTGCGGGGCGCGGGGATTGGACACGTTGTTGTTACCCGCGAGTTGCATAACTCACATTTGGCGGTAGCGTTCGCCCTGTTCGAGATGGCTCGGTCCGTGGCGACAGTCGACGCCCGGCTCCACCGTGCACGCCGAGGAGGCGCCATGCGCAAGGTCCTGCCCGCCCTGGTCATCGCCGTGGGCACGTTCTTCGTGGTCGTGGCGATCGTCGCCCTGACCTGGGTGCCCGGGCAGGTGGAGCGCACGCCGCTGGACACCGACAACGTCACGGACCTCTCCGGGACCGCCGGCGTCTTCTCCGGTGGTGACACCCTCGACGAGGGCCCCGTGCTCGCGTGGAGCACCAACGCCGTCGACTCCGACGCGTCCGACGACGACAACGTCGTGTTCAACACCTCGCTGTGCCTCGTGCACGACGAGGGCGGCATCGACAGCTGCGTGGACGACGCCGACCCCGAGAAGCGGCTGATCAGCGCCGAGACCTCGCTGTTCGTCACCGACCGCCACACCGCGATGACCGTCGACAACGGCGACTACCTGCCGGAGGGCACCCCGCAGCTCGAGGGCCTGCAGAACAAGTGGCCGTTCGGTGCCGAGAAGAAGACCTACCCGGTGTGGGACGACATCGTCGGCAGCGCGGTCGACGCGGAGTACGTCGACGAGGAGAAGATCGACGGCCTCACGGTCTACAAGTACGAGTACCACGCGAACGTCGACTCGGTCCTCGTGGTCGGCGACATCACCGGCACGTACGACGCGACGTACACCTTCTACATCGAGCCGCGCACCGGCTCGATCATCAAGCAGGTCGTCCACCAGGAGCGCACCGCCGACAACGGGACCCCGCTGCTCGAGCTGGACCTCGCGTTCACCGACGAGCAGGTGCAGAAGAACGTCGACGACGCCAACGACGCGATCGGCACGCTGCGGCTCCTCGAGGACATCGTCCCGGTCGTCGGCCTGGCCGTCGGCATCCCGCTCGTCCTGATCGGCGCCCTGCTGGTGCTCATGCGCCGGCGTCGCAACGGCGCTCCCGCCGACCGGCCG
>NZ_DASWVI010000185.1:0-1538 GCF_036401255.1 Nocardioides sp.
CTCCTTCGTCAGGTCGGTTGTCCGTCCGACCATTCCCATCGGACACGGCGGCCGCATGCTGAGGGATTCTCGCCACTTGCTGCGCGGCGTCGAGCCGGAACCTTCCGGCCCGGAACGGCCGGGTCCAGGCGCGTCGCCGGACTCCCGATGACCAAATCCGGGTTAATTTCGGGACCTTTGTCACCGGGAAACTATCGGGGCGGGATCGCACACTCTGTCATGTGAGCGCGCACAGGGGGACGCCGGATGCCGAGGCGTTGATCGTCGGCAACACAGCACTGGTCGGACACATCGTCCGCGAGACCATGGCGAGGGTGCCCTCGCACGTGGACCGCGACGACCTCACCTCGGCCGGGCTGCTCGCGCTCGTCCAGGCCGCCCGCGCCTACGACCCGGAGCGCGGCGTCCCGTTCAACCGCTATGCGGCCACCCGCATCCGGGGGGCGATCGTCGACGAGCTGCGCAGCGTCGACTGGGCGTCGCGCTCGGTGCGCCGCCGCGCCCGCGAGCTCGACGCCACGCGGGCCCGCCTCGCCAGCGTGCTGGGCCGGTCCGCCACCGCGGCCGAGGTCGCCGACGCCGCCGGCCTGCGGGTCGAGGAGGTCACCGGCAACGACGACGACATCGCCCGCGCCCAGGTGCTGTCCCTGCACGCCTCGGAGGACGAGGGCATCGGTGACACGCTGGCGGGCAACGCGCCGGACCCCCAGCGCTCGCTCGAGCACCGCGAGCGGCTGACCTACCTGACCGAGGCCGTGGCCGAGCTGCCGGAGCGGCTGCGTCTGGTCGTCGAGCAGTACTTCTTGAACGAGCGCCCGATGGCGGAGATCGCCGCGACCCTCGGCGTCACGGAGTCCCGGATCTCCCAGCTGCGCGCCGAGGCACTGGTGCTGCTGCGCGACGCGCTCAACCACGAGCTCGACCCCGACCTGCTCCCCGCCCCCTCCCGGCCCGACGGTTGCGCTGCCAAGCATCGCGATGCCTACTTCGCCGCCGTCGCCGCCCGGCACAGCGCCGGCCTGCGCCGCGCAGGCCTCGACCCGGTGACGACGCGGGAGGCACTGCCCGCCACCGGGTAGCCATCAGGCGCCGACCGGGGCGCCTGGTCTCGATCCTCCTGAGGCGGTCGATCCGAAACTTTCTCAAAGTTTTTGGGCCGACCGCCTCAGGCCGTTCCTGGATCTGCCGAAGATGCTCGTGACGGAACCCACGGACGGGTTCCAGAACTCGACTCGAATCCAGGAAGGAACTCCCATGAGTCTCCGCATCAACCAGAACATCGACGCCCTCAACTCCTACCGCAACCTGTCGGTCACCCAGGGCCAGATGAGCAAGTCGCTGGAGAAGCTGTCCAGCGGTTACCGGATCAACCGTGCGGCCGACGACGCTGCCGGTCTCGCGATCTCCGAGGGCCTGCGTGCGCAGGTCGGCGGTCTCAAGGTCGCGGTCCGCAACGCCCAGGACGGCATCTCGGTCGTGCAGACCGCTGAAGGCGCGCTGACGGAGACCCACTCCATCCTGCAGCGTATGCGCGACCT
>NZ_DASWVI010000186.1:0-3059 GCF_036401255.1 Nocardioides sp.
CAGCGCGCGGGCCGCATCGGCGTCGCCCGTCGCGACCGCGCGCCGGAACCGCGCGAGCGTCTGTGCCGCGAGGCCCGGGGACGGGCTCTGCGCGACCGGCGCCGGGGGCGGCGCGACGTAGGGGTCGTCGTCGCTCAGCCGCCAGGCGACCAGCCCCGACGCGACCAGCAGGAACAGCGAAAGGCCGGCCACCCACCAGCGTGGGCGACCGGCCAGTCTGCCGTGGTCGGGCCGATCAGCCAGGGCGGACCGCGCCGGAGTAGGGCATCGAGTTGACGCTGGAGACGACGACGCCGGTGCTGGGGTTGGCGGCGTGGACGATCATGCCGTTGCCGATGTAGATGCCGACGTGGCTGATCGGGCTGTAGTAGAAGACCAGGTCGCCGGGCTGGAGGTCGCCCTGGGAGACGTGGGGGCCGCTGCTGAACTGGGCGCTCGAGGAGTGCGGGAGCGCCACGCCGGCCTGGGCCCAGGCCATCATCGTCAGGCCCGAGCAGTCGAACGCGTTGGGTCCGGCGGCGCCGTAGACGTAGGCGTCCCCGACCTGCGCGAGTGCGTACTGGACGGCGGCCGCGGCCCGCCCGGAGACCGGGACGTCGGAGGGGACCCGCATGGTGCCGCGCGAGAGGATGTCCTCGCGCTCCTGGGCCTTGAGGTCGGAGAGCAGCGACTTGGCCGACGAGAGCCTGTCGTCGATGGTCGCCTTCTCCTCGGCCAGCTTCTTCTCGAGCTGGGCGACCTCGGTGGCGCGCTTCTGGGTGGCGTCGCTGCGGATGTCGAGCGACTTCAGCTCGGTGGCGTAGTCGTCGAAGAGCTGCGACTGGAGGTCGTTGAAGGCCGACATCGTCGAGAGCTGGGCGAGGAACGCCTGCGGGTCGTCGGACACGACCACCTGGCCGACCGCGTTGAGGTTCTGGCCCTCGTACTGGCGGACCACGGAGTCCTGCACCTGCTTGCGGACCACCTCGAGGCGCGCGTCCTGGCGCCGCTGGTCGGCGCGCAGCGAGTCGAGGTCGCTCTCGAGCTCCTGGAGCTCGAGCTTGACGTCGTTGTAGCGCTCCGAGGCCTGCTCGGCCTCGTGGTAGAGCCGATCGACCCGCGCCTGGACGTCGTCGATGTCCGGCTCCGCCGAGGCGGGCGTGGAGGACATGTTGCCCACGGCGACGATGAGGGCCAAGCCGCTCAGGACGGTGATGAGTCGGTTCCGGCCGTTCTGCACGAGCGGGCGCTCTCCCTTGCACGTCGTACGCCTACCGGGTGAGCTGACGGGTTCGGGCACGACATTTGCCCTACGCCTCGAGAGGCGATTCACCCCAGGTGGTCTGGGACCACCGATGGTTCCCCGGCTCCCGGACCGGCGAACCGGTCCGAGACTCAGCGCGGTGACCGCGCGGATCCGAGTGATCCACGTCCACGGCCACCTGAGTCCCACACGTTAACGGGGCTCCCGGACCGCGGCCAAGTTTCCACCGATGTCTCGGTGAGTTTCTTGTCACTTCGGCCCACTCTTTACCCGGCCCTGACCACACCGGTCACTCCAGTCACACCAGTCACGGAGGCGGGCACAGACGCAGGCTCACGCGGACTCCTCGACCGGCGGGCCGTCGAGCGGCTGCACCAGCCGGAGCGGCGGGACCAGCCCGCCCTGGGCGAGCACGTCGAGGGCGCGCCGGCCGTCGTCGTCGAAGGTGAGCTCGGGGGGCGGCCCGAGCAGCACGGTCACCACGCAGTCGTGGCAGTGCAGCCCCCGCACGCTGCAGGTGTCGCAGTCGATTCGCGTCGTCATGTCAGGAACGGTCGCAGGGACCACCGACACCCGGCCCGGGCAGCGCGACCTCCCGGCGTGTCGCGCGCACCAGCGACCAGGACACGAGCGCGAGCAGCAGGTCTCCTCCGGTGTGCAGCGCCCGGGTCAGCAGCGCCAGCGCGGTCGCCGTCGTCATGCCGGTGACCGGCGCCAGCAGCGCGATCAGCGTGACCTCGCGGGCGCCGACCCCCGCCGGGGCGAGCACCACCAGCACGCCCACGGCGTACGCGGTCGTGAACGCGCCGGCCGCGACGGGGAACAGCGCGACCGAGGGCCGCGGGGCCAGGGCCAGCACGGCGCCGGCGTAGCAGCCCCAGGTCAGCGCCATCAGGGCGACCAGCGTGCCGACGCCGCGCAGCGAGAGCCGCAGCGGGCCGTCCGCGCCCCCGATGGCCGTGCCGGCCCGGTTCACGGCGTACGGCGTCAGCCCGGCCACGCAGCCGAGGACCGCGGCGCCGACCAGCCAGGTGGGCACGCCAGCGTCCAGCCGCCAGGCGCCCGTCAGCGCGAACGACCCCGCGACCAGCCCGGACGTGGCGAGGTTGAGCCACAGGAACATCAGCGAGGTGCCGACCGTGACCCGCGCGGGCACGTCGAAGCCGCGGGCGAGCCCGGCGTGGGCGCCCATCGACCACACCGAGCCGGGGATGTACTTCCCGAGCTGGCCGACGAAGAAGACCGCCCGCCCCTCCCCCGGCGGCAGCCGGTGGTCGTAGCCCGCGAGCAGCCGCAGCCACGCGACGCTGGTGACCAGCAGGCCCGCCACGACGAGGCCGGCCGCGACCGCCAGCGCGAGCGGCGAGGTCCGCCGCACGACGGCGACGAGCTCCTCGCCCTGGTCGTGCAGCCCCCACCACGCGAAGCCGAGCACCGCGGCGAGGAAGCCGCCGCGGAGCACGTCGAGCCAGCGGCGGCGGCTCACGACGGCTCCGCCAGGGCGATCAGCGCGGTCCGCGTCGGGTAGGGCAGCGCGGGGGTCCGGCCCCGGGTCCAGCGCACCCGCAGCGGCGTGCGCCGGTCCACGAGCACCACCGCGTCGCGGTACCGCGCGCGGTCGACGTTGTCGAAGACCACCCAGCCGCCCGGCGCCAGCCGCTCCACCGCCCGTTCCAGGCAGGCCTCGCGGGCCCGCCCGTCGACCACCACCAGGTCGAAGTCGCCGTCCAGGTCGTCGACCGCGTCGGCGTACGCCGTGAAGTCCAGCCCCTCGAAGCCCCGCTTGGCCGAGCGCACCCCGCCGGCGCCGGGGCAC
>NZ_DASWVI010000187.1:0-1707 GCF_036401255.1 Nocardioides sp.
GGCCGCTTCTCCGCGCGGTCGCGGCCCCTGCGCGTACGCCGCGGCAGGAGCCGCGCCCCGGCCAGCCCGCACAGCGCGGGCACCAACGTGATCGCGGCCGCCAGCACCGACACGACCGCCAACGCGGTGGCGTAGCCGAACGTCGAGTACACCGGCAGGCCGCCCAGCCGCAGGCCCAGCAGCGAGATCAGCACGGTGGCGGAGGCGAAGACGACCGACCGGCCCGCGGTGGCCATGGCCCGGCCGGCGGCGATCCGCCTGTCCAGGCCCTGGTCGAGGAACTCCACGTGGCGGGTGACGAGCAGCAGGGCGTAGTCGATGCCGACGCCGAGGCCGACCATGGTGGCGACCGTCGGGGCGGCGGTGCTGACGTCCATGGTGGCGGCCAGCAGGGTGATGCCCGCCGACCCGACCGCCAGGCCCATCAGCGCGATCGCCAGCGGCAGCCCGGCGGCGACCACGGACCCGAAGGCCACGACGAGCAGCACGAGGGCCGCGACGACGCCGGCGAGCTCGCCCGTGCCGCTCATCTGGGACTCGGTCTGTCCGGGCAGCTCACCGCCGAGCTCGGCCTGGAGCCCCGCGTCGCGCAGCGGCACGATCGCGCTCTCCAGCGGGTCGTAGCCCTTCGAGCCGACCAGGTCGGGGTCGGTCGTGGGGACGTCGTACGACACCGTGACGAGCGCGGTGTCGCCGTCCGCGGACATCCGGGGCGCGGAGACGGAGACCGCGTGGTCGATGCGGTGCAGGCGCTGGAGGAGCGCGTCGAGGTCGGCCGCGTCCAGGGCGGCGCCGCTCCGGTCGTGCACGACGACCTGGGCGGTCGCGCCGCCCCCGCCTGGCGCGTGCGCCCGGAGCTGCTCGATGCCCGCCTGGGCCCGGGCGGCCGGGATGTCGTAGTCGTCGTGGGGGGTGCCCCCGAACGAGCCGGCCAGCCCGAAGGCGACGACCACGACGACCAGCCAGGCGGAGATCGTCCGCCACGGGTGGGCCGCGGCGCCGTAGCCGAGGCGGAAGAGGATGCGGTTCACAGCAGTTGCGCTCCCTGTCTGAGGATCGGTTCACAGGTGTGTGTGGGAGCAGCGTGGGCCGCGGCACTGGGGACTGACTGGGAGCGGACTTGGGGTCGTCCCCCAGGATGGAGCGGTGCGTCGTGCCGTGGCCCCTCTCCTCGCGGTCACGGTCGCGCTGGTGCTGGCGGACTCCGCGGTGGTGACGCTGGCGCTGCCGGACATCCTGCGCCACCTCGACACCTCGGTCGCGCAGGTCGCCTGGGTGCTGATCTCGTTCAACCTGGTGCTCGCGCTGGCCGCCGTACCCACCGCCCTGGCCTTCACCCGGGTGCCGCCGCGGACCCTCGGCGCCGTCGGCATCGCGGCGTTCGCGGCGGCCTCCGCCGCGTGCGCGGTCGCGCCGACGATCGAGGTGCTGATCGCGGCCCGGTGCGTGCAGGCCCTCGGGGGTGCCCTGGCCCTGCTCGGGTGTCTCGAGCTGCTGGTGGCGGAGTACGGCGAGCGCCGCGGGCTGGCCGCGTGGGTCGCCGCCGGCGTGGTCGGTACGGCGAGCGGGCCGGTCGCCGGCGGGCTGCTGACCGAGGCGATCTCGTGGCAGGCGATCTTCGTCGTGCAGGTCCCGGTCGCGGCGCTGGCCGTGCCGGCGGCGCTCGCCGTCCGGGCCGCACCCGTCCCGACGGACCGGCACCGCCCG
>NZ_DASWVI010000188.1:0-1565 GCF_036401255.1 Nocardioides sp.
TACTGCTCGAGCATCGGCAGGTGCTTGAGCGCGGCCGCGTGGAAGACCACGTCCGGCCGGCGGGTGAGGAAGACGCGGCGGACCGCCTCCTCGTCGCGGATGTCGCAGAGGATCACGTCGTCGGAGTCCAGCAGCGCCCGGCCGCTGATCGAGAGCTGCACGGCGTGCAGCGCGGACTCGTCGCGGTCGAGCATCATCAGCTCGGCGGGCTGGAACCGGTGGATCTGGCGGCACAGCTCGGAGCCGATCGAGCCGCCGGCGCCGGTGACGAGCACCTTCTGGCCGGCGAGGTAGCCGGCGATCGCGGCGATGTCGGTGTCGAGCTGGTTGCGGCCGAGCACGTCGGTGATGTTGATGTCGCGCAGGTCGCGGATGCCGACGCTGTCGGTGAGCAGCTGGGTGGTCGACGGCAGCACCTTGACGGCGACGTGCGCGTCGAGGGCCCGCAGCCGCAGCCGGTTGACGACCTCGGCGCTGGCGCTGGGGATCGCGATCACGACCATCGTGGCGCCGGTGTGCGCGACCTCCTGGGCGAGGTCGGCGGTGGTCCCGAGAACGGGTACGCCGCGCAGCCGCCGGTGTCGCTTGTAGGGGTCGTCGTCGAGCAGGCCGACCGGGACGTAGCGGCGCAGCGGGTCGCGCTGCATCGAGGTGATCAGCTCGCGGCCGGCCTCGCCGGCGCCGATGACCAGGGTGCGCTCGGTGTCGTCGGCGGTGCCGGTGCGCTCGTCGCGCTCCTGGAGGGCCCGCCAGGTGGCCCGCGCCCACGCGGCGAGCACCAGCGCGCACAGCGTGGCGCCCGCGGGGATGCTGCGCGGCACCCACTGGGTCCCGAGGTTGACCACGAAGACCCCGCCGCCGACGCCGCCCATCAGCATGCCGAGGAGCAGCATCTCCTCGAGGCTCGCGGTCCGCGCGCGGCCCTGGTGGAGCCGGACTGGAGCGGCCAGGACGAGGTAGAGGATCGCGGTCGAAAACGCGGCGGCGAGGACGTCACTCCAGGGCACGCTCGCGGCGTCGGCGTCGAGCCGCAGCCACGCGAACGCGGCGTAACTGAACAACCAGGCGAAGGAGTCGTAGGCGATAGCCACCGGGGCACGGCGACGTCGAAGTCGAACGATCAGATCGGTCACGTTCATTTCCCCCGAAACGTCGGACTTCCACTCGTTGGCAACCTGGTCTACCGCTGTGCCCGCCGCGTGGCCGGGCGACGGACATCCAGTCACTGGCGGACACTAGCGGTGCGCCTGGTCTGCCCACGTTAACGTGCCCGATGCTGCATCGACAGGGGTCGCGCGAATAGGGCCGGCGCGTGGCTCCCTCCCACCGGCGGAGCTGGTGGACCGGTCAGGTGAGATGGAGCGGCCACGGGGGCTGGGGACGATCAGTCGTCCCGGGCGTCGTCAAAGACGCGAGTCGACCAACCGCCCGACGGACTCGATGAGCACCCCGGTCCGCCCGTAGTCGTCCTGGAGCCGGACGATGTCGTCCTCGCCGAGGTAGCGCCCGCGCTGCACCTCGATGACGACGAGCGGCACCTGGTGCTCGTTGATGAGCCGGTGCGC
>NZ_DASWVI010000189.1:0-2570 GCF_036401255.1 Nocardioides sp.
GGGGCGCCACGGCGCTGACGCTGCTCACCGACCTGGCCGCGGGAGGAGGTGCCGCGACCGCGGGGTCCGAGGCCCGCATCGGGCGCATCCTGGGCCCGCACGCCCTGGTCGCCGTGCGGGCCGCCGCGGGTGACCTGACCCGGGCGCGGAGCGCGCTGCCGCGAGACGCGCGGTGGGTGGTCGAGGGCATCGACGACCGCGAGGAGCTGTGGCGCGGCGAGGTCGCCTGGTGGCGGCGGGTGGAGCGGGACGGCTTCGCGCTGCTCGCCGGCACCGGCTTCGGTCGGGGGCCGGTCGTCGGGGCCACCGCGGTCCTCGCCGCCGACGCCCGGCGGGTCCGCGCCGCGCTCGAGACCGCCGCCGACGGCACCGGCGTCGCCCGGGAGGCCTTCGATGACGTCGCGTGAAACGAGCCGTGGCTCGGGACCGGTCGCCGGTCAGGTCGCCCGGTGGCGCGAGCTGGCCGAGCCGGTGCGGATGCAACGGGTGGCGCTGGTCGCCCCGGTCGACGCGCTGCGCGACGTCCTGGTCGTCGTCGGCGAAGCGGGCGCGGTCGAGCTCGACGCGCCCGTGCAGCCCGGCACCACGGAGGACCCGGGTCTGGACGCCGTGGTCGGGCGGGCGGTCGTCCGCGGCCAGGTCGCCGCGCTCACCGGCTGGGTGCCGGCCTCCGAGCGGGCCACCCTCGGGCACCGGCTGCAAGACCTCGGAGGAGCGATCGTGCCGATCCCGACGCCGCGGGGCGTCGACCCGCCCACCCTGCTGCGCGAAGGTGGCCGGCTGCGCCGCTCGTTCACGCCGCTCGTGCAGACCTACGGCACCGTCCCCTACGAGGACATCGACCCCAGCGTCGCGGCCGGGGTCGCCTACATCGTGATGTTCGGGATGATGTTCGGCGACGCCGGGCACGGCGCGCTGCTCGCCCTGGTCGGCCTGCTGGTCCGTTCCGGCCGGGTCCGCCGTCTGGCGCCGGTGCAGCGGCTCTGGCCGTTCGTCACCGGGGCCGGCCTGGCGGCGATGCTGTTCGGGCTGCTGTACGGCGAGTGCTTCGGGCCGACCGGCCTCGTGCCCGTGCTGTGGATCGCGCCGATGGAGCATCCCGTGACGCTGCTCGCCGCGGGGATCGTCGTCGGCGCCGCGCTGCTCGCCGTGGCCCAGGCCCTCGCGACCGTCAACCGCTGGCGCGAGGGCGGCTGGGCGCGGGCCCTGAGCGCCCCGTCGGGGGTGGCCGGGGCGGCGCTGCTCGGCGGCGTGGGGCTGATCACCGCCGGGGTGTGGGGCGACCTGCGCTGGCTGCTGGCGCTCGGCGTCGTGGTCGTCGGCACCGGCGTCCTCCTCGCCTTCGCCGGCTTCGTCGCGAGCTCCGGCGGCGGTGGCTCCGGTGTCATCCAGGCGGTGGTCGAGGTGTTCGACGCGGTGCTGCGCGTGGGCACCAACCTCGTCTCGTTCGCCCGGCTGGCGGCCTTCGGACTGACCCACGCCGCGCTGGGGTCGGTCGTCTGGGACGGCACGACGTCCCTGGCGTCCTCCGGGACCGCGATGGTGGCGCTCGCCGCGGTCCTGTTCGTCCTCGGCAACGTCGTCACCTTCGGCCTGGAGGCGCTCGTCGCGGCCATCCAGGCGCTCCGGCTCGAGTACTACGAGCTCTTCTCACGCCTCTTCGAGGGGGAGGGCCGGCCGTTCCGGCCCTGGCGCATGACCGCGCCCGGCCCCTCGCCCGACCCGTCCACGGACCTGTCGACCGACCAAGGGAGATGACCATGACGATCTGGCTGCTCGCACTGCCCGTGCTGGTGGCGGTGTCCGCCGGCCTCGCGACGCTGCTGCGCCGGCACCGCGAGGTCGCGCTGAAGGCCGTCATCGGTGCCAACGTCCTCGTGCTGGCCGTGGCGACCGTCGTGATCGTGGCGGCGTCGTCGTCCGGCGGGGAGGCCGCCACGGACGCCACGCTGGTCGCGGCGCAGACCGACTCCGGGTCCTCGAGCTGGGCCGCCCTGCTCGGCGCGGCGATCGCCGTGGCCGGGTCGTCGATCGGCGCCGCGATCGCGGTCGCCTACACCGGAGCCGCCGCCCTGGCCGCGATGAGCGAACGCCCCGAGCTGTTCGGCCGCGCGATGGTGATCGTCGGGCTCGCCGAGGGCATCGCGATCTACGGCCTGATCATCGCGGTGATCCTGATCGGGCGGGCCTGATGGCCAGGCTCGCGGTCCTCGGTGAGCGCAGCCGGGTCGCGGGCTACGGTCTGGTCGGCGCGCTCGTGGCCGTCGCGGACGACGACGAGACGGTGCGGTCGGCCTGGGCCGACCTGGTCGAGGACCCGGCCGCGGACGTCGACGTCGTCGTCCTCACCCGGCGAGCGGCCGACGCGCTGCCCGCCGACTGTCTGACCGCGGAGCACCCGCTCACGGTGGTGATGGACCCGTGACGCCCGGCATCCAGCCCGGCATCCAGCCCGGCATCCAGCCCGGCACCCAGCCGCTGGCGGTCGTCGGCGGCGCCCTCCTCGAGCGCGCGCGCCGCGACGCCGCGGCGGCGGCGGACACCGCCCGGTCGTTCACCGACGCCGAGCT
>NZ_DASWVI010000190.1:0-33236 GCF_036401255.1 Nocardioides sp.
CCCGCCGGAGTCCCCGATCCGTACGACGACGGTGGGCGCGCCCGCTGATCCCCGGGCGGGAGCACCTGGGACCCCCGGACCTATGCCTCCGACTCGGCCTTGACCCGGCTCAGCGTCTGCCGCATCCCCTCGCGCAGCTCCCGGGTGAAGTTCTGCTGCCCACCCAGGGCAATCCTGGTGAGCTTGATCGAGATGTCGGAGATGCCCTCGGGGGCCCGGCGCCGCTGGATCACGCGCGTGCCGGTCGCTGTGGGTTCCAGGGTGAAGGACCAGACCGTGTAGTTGTCCTTGACGCGGAACGCGAACTCGCGGTGCGGCTCGAACTCCACCACCTTGGTGCGCGTCGGCCAGAAGAGGGGCCCGCGGCGGTTGATGTTGAACGCCTTGGTCCCCAGCTGGACCGGGCCGCGCACGATCGTCCGCACGACCTGCGGGCTCCACTGCGACATCCGGGGCAGGTCCGTCACGAGGGACCACACCTGGGCCGGCGGGGCGGCCACCTCGATCGACTCCTCGAGCAGGGACTCGTACTCGCTCACTGTCACTCCGTCCGTGGGGGGAGCCGCGAACCTAGCGCAGCCGGGCCACCTCAGGAGCGGGCCGACCACCAGTCGAGCAGGGCGGCCCGGGCCTCCTCGGGGGACTGCGGCCCGTGATCGAGCCGGAGCTCGAGGAGGTAGCGATAGGCGGCACCGACCTCGGGACCGGCGCCGATCCCGAGGATCTCCATGATCTCGTTGCCGTCCAGGTCGGGCCTGATCGCGGCCAGCTGCTCCTCCTCGGAGAGCCGCGCGATGCGCTCCTCGAGGTCGTCGTACGTGCGCCGGAGCCGCTCGGCCTTGCGCCGGTTGCGGGTGGTGCAGTCGGCGCGGGTGAGGACGTGGAGACGTTCGAGCTGGTCGCCCGCGTCGCGGACGTAGCGCCGCACCGCCGAGTCGGTCCAGTCGCCCTCGCCGTATCCGTGGAAGCGCAGGTGCAGCTCGACCAGCTGCGCCACCGCGTCGGTGACGTCGTTGGAGAACCGCAGGGCCCGCATCCGCTTGCGGGTGAGCTTGGCGCCCACCACGTCGTGGTGATGGAAGGTGACGGTTCCGTCGCCGACGAAGCGGCGGGTGCGGGGCTTGCCGACGTCGTGCATGAGGGCGGCGAACCGGGCGACGAAGTCGGCCTCGCCCCCGGGCAGACGGTGCTCGAGCTCGATCGTCTGCTCGAGGACGGTGAGCGTGTGCTCGTAGACGTCCTTGTGGCGGTGGTGCTCGTCCCGCTCCAGCGCCAGGGCCGGAAGCTCGGGCAGCACGTGCTCGGCGAGACCCGTCTCCACGAGCAGGGTCAGCCCGCGTCGTGGGTACGGTCCGCACACCAGCTTGACCAGCTCGTCGCGGACCCGCTCGGCCGAGACGATCGCGATCCGGTCGGCCATGGCCGTCATCGCGGCGACCACCGCCGGGTCGACCTTGAAACCGAGCTGTGCGGCAAACCTCGCGGCGCGCATCATCCGCAGGGGGTCGTCGGAGAAGGAGTCCTCCGGGGTGCCCGGGGTGCGCAGCACGCGGTGCCCGAGGTCGGCGATCCCACCGAACGGATCCTCGAAGGTGCGCTCCGGCACCCGGACCGCCATCGCGTTCACCGTGAAGTCCCGCCGTCCAAGGTCTCCGGCGAGGGTGTCCCCGAAGTCGACGGTGGGCTTGCGCGAGTCCGGGTCGTAGGCCTCGGAGCGGTAGGTCGTGATCTCCACCTGCCACTCGCCCTTGCGGCAGCCGATGGTGCCGAAGGCGCGGCCCATGTCCCAGACCGCGTCCGCCCAGCCCTTGAGCAGCGCCTCGGTCTGCTCGGGCCGGGCCGAGGTGGTCAGGTCGAGGTCGTTGTGCTGGCGACCGAGCATCGCGTCGCGCACCGGCCCACCCACCAGGGCGAGCTCGTGGCCGGCGGCCGCGAAGCGCTCACCGAGCTCGTCGATGACCGGGGCGATCCGGTCCAGCTCCGCGGTGACGGACCGCTGGGCGTCGGCCATCGAGAGGGGCGGAGGTGGGGCGTCGGGCACGGGAGCCGAGTCTAGTGGGGTGTCTCACCGGTCGATCGGACCGTCCCCGGCCCGCCCACCCGGCACCCACAGGTCCGACGGCTAGAGTCGCTGCCGTGCTTCGCCCGGTGTCGCTGCTGCTCGCCCTCGGGGCAGCGGCCGCGGTCACCGCACTGCCGCTCGCCCCGACCCCCGCCCAGGCACACACCCCGGCCCCCGCCCAGGCACCGGCCCAGGCACCGGCCCAGGCGTCGGCCCACGCACCGCGCGCGCCGCGTGCGGAGACCACTCCGCTGGCGGTCACGATCGACGACCTCACCCCCTCCGAGATCCCGGAGAGCGGACCGATCCGGGTGCAGGGGACGGTCACCAACCAGGACACCGAGACCTGGACGACCGTCAACGTCTACGCGTTCCTCTCCGACGCCCCGATGACCACGCGGTCCGAGCTGGCCCGTGCGGTTCGCACCCCCGCCGACAGCGAGGTGGGCGAGCGCATCGTCGAGGAGAGCGCACCGCAGACCCAGGACACCATCGACCTGCTCGCGCCGGGGGCGACCGCGACGTACTCGATCACGATCCCGCACCGCTACGTCGACGTCACCGAGGCCGGCGTCTACTGGTTCGGCGTGCATGCGCTGGGCCAGGGACCCGACGGCCGCGACACCACCGCCGACGGGCGGGCCCGCACGTTCCTGCCGTTCGTGCCGCCGGCCCGCAAGAACCAGGCCCAGCCGACGATCCAGACCTCCCTGGTCATCCCGATCCGTCGGCAGATCACCCACGCCCCCGACGGGACCGTCAGCGACGTGGACTCGTGGGTGGACACGCTGGGTCGCGGTGGCGCACTGCGCTCGCTGGTCGACGTCGGCGTCGCCGCCGGGTCGCGCCCGGTCACCTGGCTGGTCGACCCCGCCGTGCCGGACACGGTGCGCGACCTGGTCGCGGGCAACCCGGCCCGGTCGCTGGCGCCCACGGTCGGCGAGGACGGCGCGGGCGACGCCGACCAGGAGGGCGGCCAGGACGGCACCTCGGAGTCCCCGAGCCCGGAGGAGAGCGCCTCACCGAGCGAGGATGCCGGTCAGGACGGCGGTCAGGACGGCGAGGTCAGCGAGCTGACGCCGGAGCTCCAGGCCGCCGCCGACGAGGGCTCGAGCTGGCTGGAGGCGTTGCACCAGGGCCTCGAGGGCCACGAGATCCTGTCCTTGCCGTACGGCGACGTCGACGTCGCCGCCGCCGCCAAGTACGACCCGGCCCGCTACCGGGAGGCTCGCAAGCGCGCGACCGGTGACCTACAGCCCTGGGGTCTGCCGACCACGCCCGTGGCGTCCTCGCCGAGCGGCTTCATCGACACGGCCGGGCTGCGGCTGGTCGAGCCGGCGACCCCGGTGCTCGTCACCGACCGGATGCTCGACGGCCGCGCTCCCGCGGTGATCCGCACCGAGGGCCGGACCCTGGTGGTCTCGTCGTCGGCCGCGGCCAGCGGGGGACCCGGGCCGACGGACCGGACCTCGCCCCTCGCGATGCGCCAGCGGATCCTCAGCGAGGCGGCCGTCCGGCTGCTGTCCCCGAGCCGCGAGCCGCTGATCGTGACCCTGCCGGTGCACCTCCCGGCCTCCTGGTCGGCGTCCGACACCACCGCCGGGTCGCTGACGGCCTTCTTCGCCGGCCTCGACGTGGACTGGATCGACCTGACCAGCCTCTCGACGCTCACCCAGCGGGTCGCGACCGACGTCGACGTGGACCGGCTGGACTACCCGGACACCCAGCGCCGCCTCGAGCTCGACGCCGACGTCTTCACCGCGGCCGGCGACCTGGTGCAGGCCGGGGAGACGCTGCAGAACCTGCTCACCCGCAACGACCAGGTGGCGTCGGTGATCCGCGACGAGGCGTTCAGCGACACCTCCTACTCCAGCCGGTTGCGCCCGATGCTCGCGGAGAGCTCGGCCGACCAGTCGCGGGCGTGGATCGAGAAGCACCTGCGCGGGGTCAGCATCGACGCCCCGAGGTCGGTCATCCTGTCCAGTGGCAGCGGCCGCTTCTCCGCCACGATCACCAACGATCTCGACGAGCCCGTGAGCGTCAAGGTCGGCGCGGAGGCCGACCGGCCGCTGAAGGTGAGCGTCCCGGAGGAGACCATCGACATCGCGGCCCAGAGCCGGACCACCGTGCTGTTCAACGCCTCCTCGTCGGCGGGCGGGGTGCGCAACGTGACGCTCCAGCTCACCGACGTCGACGGCGTGCCGCTCGGCTCCTCCGACGACCTGCCGATCCGCTCCAACCAGGTCAGCGGCGTGATCTGGCTGATCCTCGGCACCGGCGTGGCGCTGCTCTTCGGCACGATCGCGATCCGCCTGGTCCGGCGGATCCGGGCGGCCCGATCGTGACCGCGATCCGCGACGACGGCTCCGAGCGGGACCGCGTCCTTGCCAACGGCGCCGTCATGGCCGCCGGGACCGTCGTGTCCCGGATGAGCGGGTTCGTGCGCTCGACGCTGCTGGCCGCCGCACTGGGTGCCCAGCTGCACGCCGACGTGTTCAACATCGCGAACACGATCCCCAACATGCTCTACATCCTCCTGGCCGGCGGCATCTTCAACGCCGTCCTGGTCCCGCAGCTGGTCCGGGCGATGCGCAACGACCCGGACGGTGGCGACGCCTACACCAGCCGGGTGATCACGCTGGCCGCCCTGTTCCTCGCGGTCGTCTCGGTGCTGCTGGTGCTGGCCGCGCCGTGGGTGATGGAGCTGCTGCTCGACTCCCGGTTCAGCGAGCCGGCCCTGGCGGCGCAACGCGACTCGGCGATCGACTTCGCGCGCTACTGCCTGCCGCAGGTGTTCTTCTACGGGATGTTCGTGCTGGTCGGCCAGGTGCTCAACGCCCGCGGCCGGTTCGGCCCGATGATGTGGGCCCCGATCGCGAACAACGTGATCTCGGTGGCGGTGCTGGCGCTGTACCTGGTGGTCTTCGGCCCGGCCCAGGACGTCTTCGGTGCGTTCTCCGCCGACGAGGAGCTGCTGCTCGGGCTCGGCTCGACGCTGGGGATCGCCGCCCAGTTCGTGATCCTGGTGCCCTACCTGCGCAGCGCCGGCTTCCGCTACCGGCCGCGCTTCGACTTCCGCGGCACCGGGCTCGGCCACACCCTGCGGCTCGGGGTGTGGACGGTGCTGTTCGTGATCGTCAACCAGGTCGCCTACACCGTCGTGGTGCGGCTGGCCTCGAGCGGTACGGCGAGCTCCGCGGACGGCACGGGCTACTCCATCTACTCCTCGACGTTCCTGATCGTGATGGTCCCGCACTCGGTGGTGACGGTGTCGTTGGCGACCGCGATCCTGCCGCGGCTGTCGGCCCGGGCCGCCGAGGACGACCTGCCCGGGCTCTCGCGGTCGCTGACCGACACGCTGCGCAGCGCCCTGGCGGTGGTGTTGCCGTTCGCGCTGCTGCTCCCGGTCATCGCGACCGACCTCGCCAACGTCGTCTGGGGCCACGGCGCCGCGGCGGCCCACTACGAGCTCTATGCGCCCTCGCTCGCGCTGTTCGGCGCCGGCCTGGCGTTCTTCACCGTCCACTACCTGATGCTGCGCGGGTTCTACGCGCTCGAGCGCACCCGCACGGTGTTCTGGATCCAGTGCGCGGTCGGCGGCACCAACATCGTCGCGGCCCTGGTGCTGGTCCGCGCGACCGACGCCGAGCACACCTCGCCCGCGCTCGTGCTCGCCTACTCGGCCTCCTACCTGGTCGGCGCGGTGATCTCGTACGCCGTGCTGCACCGGCTGGTCGGTGGCCTGCGCACCGCGCGGCTGGTCCGGTTCCTGGTGCGCGCCGCGATCGCCGCCGGACTGTCCACCGCGGCGGCGGCCGGCACGGCGTACCTCCTGCATCGCGCCGCCGGTGACCCGCACTGGGTCGTCGCCGCGGTCTGGGTCGTCGTGACCACCTGCGTCGACGTCGCGGTGTTCGTGGCGCTGGCCCGGGTGCTCCGGCTCGGCGAGGTGACGACCGTGGTCGACACGATCCTGCGCCGCGTGCGGCCCCGGCACGTCCCCAGCTGACGCCCTACCATGGGCCCAGGGCCACCTGCCGTGGACGACGAACGCGACGAGGGGAGCGCAGTGCCGAGCTCGATCCGGCCCGGCGACGTCCTTGCCGACCGCTATCGCCTGGTCGCCCTGCTCGCCGAGAGCGGAGGCGGCCGGTTCTGGCGAGCCCACGACAAGGTCCTCGAGCGGTACGTCGCGCTGCACGTGATCCCCGAGGCCGACGAGCGCGCCGCCGCGCTGCTCGACGCGGCCCGGCGCTCGGCGATGGTCCACGACCGGCACCTGCTGCGGGTGCTCGACGCCGACCGCGTCGACGACCTGGTGTTCGTGGTCAACGAGTGGGGCTCGGGCGACTCCCTCGACATCATGCTGGCCAACGAGGGCCCGCTCGGTGCCCGCCGCGCGGCCTGGCTGGTCTCGGAGGTGGCCGACGCGATCGCCACTGGCCACGAGGCCGGGGTCGCCCACGGCCGGCTGGTCCCCGAGAACGTGCTGGTCGACCACGGCGGCGCCGTACGCCTGATCGGGTTCGCCGTCGACGCCGCCCTGCACGGCCTGCCGACGGGGCGTCCCTCCACCGACGTCTCCGACCTCGGTGGCCTGCTCTACAGCGCGCTCACCGGCAAGTGGGCCGGGACCTCGCCCTCCGACGTGCCCCGCGCGCCGGTCGAGCAGGGCCGGGTGCTGCGGCCGCGTCAGGTGCGCGCCGGGATCCCGCGGCCGCTGGACACGCTGTGCGACGCGGTCGTCAACCCCTACAGCGCCGGGTCCGGGGCCCGACTGCGCGAGACCCACGACCTGGCGTCCGCGCGCGGCATCTGCGACTTCCTCACCGAGTTCGTCGGCGACCCGACGGGACTGGCGGAGGCGGAGGCGGCGGCCGGGCACCGCGACCCCGACACGATCTCGCTCCCGGCGATCCCCGACCCGCCGGTCCGCGTCCCGGCCCCGCCGCCGGCTCCCGAGCCAGACCCCGAGCCCGAGCCCGACCCCGAGCCCGAGCCGGAGCCGGAGCGGCGGGCGAGGTCCACGGAGCTGCCGACCCAGGCCGGTCTGCCGATCTTCGACGACGACCACGACGACGTCTCCTGGCTCGCCGCACGCGCCGAGCCGGCGCCGCCCCCGCCGCCCTTCGAGGACCCGCCCGAGCGGCCCCTGTTCGCCCCCGAGCCGGCCGAGGGTCCCGCACGCAGGCCCCGCCACCCGCACCTCCACGCACCCGGCCGCGGGAGCGACGGATCCTTCTGGCCCTGGGGCGAGGAGGCGCCGTCGGGCACCGGCCCGATCGTGGCCACCCCGCCGGACGACGACGTCCCCGGCCGGAACTGGCTGCGACTCGCCGCGGTCGTCGGAGCCGGCCTGCTGCTCCTCGTCGCGATCGTCGTCGCGTTCAACCTGGGCCGCGGCCGCACGCCGCTGGGCGCCGTCCCCGACGACGACGGCGCGACGAGCCCGACGGCGTCCGCCTCGAGCGCCGCGCCCACCCCGATCACCGGGGTGACGGCCACCGACCTCGACCCGCAGGGCAGCCCGCCGGAGGAGAACCCCGACCTCACGGCGCTCGCGGTGGACGGCGACCCGGCCACGGCCTGGCGCACGATGACCTACAAGCAGAACTTCGGGCCCGGCGGCCTGAAGACCGGGGTGGGCCTCGTGCTCGACCTCGGCGCCGAGCACACCGTCGCCTCCGTCGACCTCACCTTCGTCGGGGCGCCGACCGGCTACTCCCTCTACCTGACCGACACCGCGCCGGCCGGCGTCTCGGGACTCACCGCGGCCGCCACCGGCACCGCCGAGGAGGCCCGCGACCGGGTCACGCTCGAGGGCGGGGCGTCCGGCCGCTACCTCACGGTCTGGCTCACCTCGCTGCCGGCGATCCCGGGCGGGTTCCGCGGCGAGATCGCCGAGGTCACGGTGCGCGGGTGAGCGACCTCGACGCGGCCACCGACCAGGAGCTGCTCAGCGCGCATGTCGCGGGCGACCCCGCGGCGTTCGGCGTGCTCTTCGCCCGGCACCGGGACCGGCTGTGGGCGGTGGCCCTGCGCACGATGGGCAACCGCGACGACGCGGCCGACGGCCTCCAGGACGGGTTGGTCGCGGCGTACCGACGGGCCGCGACGTTCCGCGGCGACGCGGCGGTCACCACCTGGTTGCACCGGGTCGTGGTCAACGCCTGCTTGGACCGCCTGCGCGCGGCCAAGGTACGCCGCGCCGACCCGCTGCCCGACGACCTCGAGGAGTACCGCGACCGCGGCGCGGCCGCCTCCGCGGCGCCGGCGACCGAGGACCCCGCCGACCTGAGCGTGCGCTCCGAACGCCGGCGGCTGGTCCTCGACGCGCTGACGGCGTTGCCCGCCGAGCAGCGGGCGGCGCTCGTGCTCGTGGACATGGAGGGCTACTCGGTCGCCGAGGCCGCGGCCGTCCTCGACTGTGCGGTCGGCACCGTGAAGTCCCGGTGCTCACGCGGCCGGGCCCGGCTCGCGGAGGTCCTCGCCCCGCTGCTCACCGACACCTCGCGTGAGGCGGACCACCCCGCGGCGGGGAACCCCCCGCCCACGCGGACCGTCGGATCCACGGAGGCACCCCGGGGGCCGCCCACCCCCGCCTGACCCGCCCGCTCGTCCCCGCCGCGAAGGAGGTGAACCCCCCGATGACGCACGATCCCGACCCGAGGTCCGACCCGGCGCCCGCCGAGGAGCAGGTACGCCGCCTGCTGGCCGACGCCCGGCACACCGAGCCGATGCCCGAGGACGTCGTGGCCCGACTCGACGGGGTGCTCGCCGACCTCGCGGCCCGACCCGCCGAGGAGCCGGCGCCCCGGCCAGGACGTGCCGAGCGCGTGGCCGACCTGGCCGCCGCGCGCCGTCGGCGTACCGTCCGCAACCTGCTCGTGGCCGCCGCCGCGGTCGTGCTGATCGGCGTGGGCCTGGACCGGGTCGACCTGAGCGCCGGCGACGCCGACAGCGCCACCTCCGCCGGTGGCTCCGCCGAGAGCGCCGACCGCTACGAGCGCGACGAGCTGAACTCCGGGGAGGCGCCGCAGGGGGCGGTGCCGAACGACTCCGACCTGCGTGGGGTGGACGGTGCCCTCGCGCTGCCCCCGGTGCGGCTGTCCCCGGAGCGCTTCGGCACCCAGGTCCGGCGGCTGCAGGACGAGGCGCGCGTCTCCGCCCTCGACAGCCGGAGCTACACCGCCGGCAAGTCCGACCTCGCCCGGCTCGACGCGGCGGCGTGCCCGACGGACGCCTGGGGGTCGGGCCGGTTCGTGGTCGTGCGCTACGACGGCGCCCTCGGGGCGCTGGTCTACCGCCGGGTCCACGGCGACACCCAGGTCGTGGACCTGTTCCTGTGCGGGAGCGACGAGCCGGCCAGGTCGGTGACGCTGCCGGTGCCGTAGGCCACACGCGGACCGGGAAGATTCCTCACCTACGATCGGTTCTATGCGGCGTAGGTCCACTACGCCCTACCCGTCCCTCGAGGAGAGTCGAACTCCATGTCCGACGCCCAGTCCGTGCGCAACGTGATCGTCATCGGCTCCGGCCCGTCCGGCTACACCGCCGCCCTCTACACGGCGCGGGCCAACCTGTCCCCGCTGGTCTTCGAGGGCTCGGTCACCGCGGGCGGCGCGTTGATGAACACCACCGAGGTGGAGAACTTCCCCGGCTTCCGCGACGGCATCATGGGCCCGGCCCTGATGGACGAGATGCGCGCCCAGGCGGAGCGCTTCGGTGCCGAGCTGGTCGCCGACGACGTGGTCGCGGTCGACCTCACCGGCGACATCAAGATCGTCAAGACCGCCACCGACACCTACCGGGCGCGCGCGGTGATCCTCGCGATGGGCTCGGGCTACCGCAAGCTCGGCCTGCCCCGCGAGGAGGAGCTCTCCGGACGCGGCGTCTCCTGGTGCGCGACGTGCGACGGCTTCTTCTTCCGCGACCAGCACATCGCGGTCGTCGGCGGTGGCGACTCCGCGATCGAGGAGGCGACGTTCCTGACCCGCTTCGGCTCGAAGGTCTCGCTGATCGTGCGCCGCGACGAGCTGCGCGCCTCCAAGATCATGCAGGAGCGTGCGTTCGCGGACCCCAAGCTCGAGATCGAGTGGAACTCCGTGGTCGAGGAGATCAACGGCTCGGACCGCCTGGAGTCGGTGACGCTGCGCGACACCGTGACCGGCGAGACCCGCAACCTGCCGGCGACCGGTCTGTTCATCGCGATCGGCCACGACCCGCGCTCCGAGCTGCTGCCGGGCCAGGTCGACCTCGACGAGAACGGCTACGTGATCGCGAGCCACCCCTCGACCGGCACCAACCTGCCGGGCGTGTTCGCCGCCGGCGACCTGGTCGACCACCACTATCGCCAGGCGATCACCGCGGCCGGCACCGGCTGCGCCGCGGCGCTCGACGCCGAGCGCTACCTCGCCGAGCTCGACCACGCGGCCGCGGGTCCGGCTGACGCCCAGGCGCGCGCCGACGCGGAGATGGCCGGCGCCTGACCCGTCGCGGCGCTCGGCCCCGCCCGGCGCGGCGGGGAACATCCGTCCTCCGGCCGGTGTTCGATACCGGTAGACCTCAGAGTTCACATCAGAAGGGAAGTGCCCGTGGGCAACATCGCTGCCGTCACCGACGCCGAGTTCGAGGCGCAGGTGCTCAAGTCCGACAAGCCGGTCCTCGTGGACTTCTGGGCGGAGTGGTGCGGCCCGTGCCGCCAGGTCTCCCCCATCCTCGACGAGATCGCCTCCGCCCACGGTGACAAGATCACGTTCCTGAAGATGAACGTGGACGAGAACCCCGTCACCCCGTCGTCCTACCGGGTCACCGGCATCCCGACGATCAACGTCTACCAGGGCGGCGAGGTCGTGAAGAGCATCGTCGGCGCCCGCCCCAAGGCCGCGATCCTCAACGAGCTGGCGGACTTCATCGGCTGACTGTTCCGGCTCACGTCGACCCGCCCGATACTTTCGGGCGGGTCGACGTCATTTCGAGCTGCCGTCAGCCTCGGGTCGCCTTGGGCGCGGGCGGCCGGGCCGGCTTCGGCACCGGCCGCATCACCCCGACCAGCCGCTCCAGCGCAGCCTCGAACTCGTCCTTCCAGCTGAGCGCCATCCGCAGGTCCATCCGCATCCGCGGCGTCGTGGCGTGCGCCCGGTGGGTCTTGAACCCGACGCTGCCGAGGAAGTCGACGGGCAGCAGGTGCCGTCCGCTGCGGCCCGCGGTGTCCCCGAACGCCTCGACCGCACCGACGCCGCCGCGCTGGATCAGGTCGCGGGCCATGCCCTGGACCAGCATGCGGCCGAGTCCCCCGCCACGCAGCGCGGGGTCGACGTACGCCATCGTTAGCAGCACGGCGTCGGGCGAGACCGGGGCCGTCGGGAAGGCCGCCGCACCCGGCAAGAAGGCCTCGGGCGCGTAGACCACGAACCCCACGGGCACGTCGTCGACCAGCGCGACCCGGCCGCACGACCCCCACTCGCGCAGCACCTCCGAGACCCACGCGTCCTTGGCGGCGGCGGGATCGGCCACCCGCTCCCGGCGCACCGGATCCAGCTCCCAGAACAGGCACGTGCGGCAGGGCGACTCGATGGCATCGAGGTGGTCCAGCGTGAGCCGGACGATCTTGCGAGACACCACACACCTCCCACTTCGCGGGCCGGTGCTGCAGCGCGCGGCCGCATCCCTCATGCTAGACGGGTCATGGAGAGCCAGCCCGCACGCGCGACCACCCGCCTCGACTCCTACGTCGACAGGTACGCCGCACGCACGGCCGGCATGACCGCCTCGGAGATCCGGGCGCTGTTCTCCGTGGCCTCGCGGCCCGAGGTGGTCTCGCTGGCCGGCGGGATGCCGAACATCTCCGGGCTGCCGCTCGACGTGGTGGGCGGCGCGATCTCGGACCTGATCGCCACGCAGGGCCCGGTCGCGATGCAGTACGGCTCGGGCCAAGGGGTGCCCGAGCTGCGCGAGCAGATCTGCGAGGTGATGCGGCTCGAGGGCATCGACGCGCACCCCGACGACGTGGTCGTGACCGTCGGGTCCCAGCAGGCCGTCGACCTGGTGACCCGGATCTTCTGCGACCCCGGGGACGTGGTGATCTGCGAGGCCCCGTCCTACGTCGGCGCCCTCGGGGTCTTCAAGGCCTACCAGTGCGACGTGGTCCACGCGGAGATGGACGCCGACGGGCTGGTGCCCGACGCGCTGCGCCAGGCGATCGCGGTCACCAAGGCCGCTGGCAAGACCATCAAGTTCTTGTACACGATCCCGAACTTCCACAACCCCGCGGGTGTGACGCTCTCCGCCGAGCGGCGGCGGGAGGTGCTGGAGATCTGCCGCGCGGAGGACATCCTCGTGCTCGAGGACAATCCCTACGGCCTGCTCGGCTTCAGCGGTGAGCCGATGCGCGCGCTGCGGGCCGACGAGGCCGAGGGCGTGATCTACCTCGGCTCGTTCTCGAAGACGTTCGCGCCGGGCTTCCGGGTCGGCTGGGCGCTCGCCCCGCACGCCGTGCGCGAGAAGCTCGTGCTCGCCCAGGAGTCCGCGACCCTGTGTCCGCCGCAGTTCTCGCAGATGGCGGTCTCCGCCTACCTCTCCGAGCACGACTGGCAGGGCCAGATCAAGCAGTTCCGCGAGATGTACCGCGAGCGCCGCGACGCGATGGTCCAGGCGCTGGAGGACCTGATGCCGGCGAGCTGCCGGTGGAACGTGCCGGCCGGCGGGTTCTACGTGTGGCTCACGCTGCCGCCGGGGATCGACGCGAAGGCGATGCTGCCGCGCGCGGTGACCGCCCGCGTCGCCTATGTCCCGGGCACGGCGTTCTTCGCCGACGGCTTCGGCTCCGGCTCGATGCGGCTGTCGTTCTGCTACCCCACGCCCGAGCGGATCCGTGAGGGGGTACGCCGCCTGGCCGGCGTCCTCGAGGCGGAGATGGAGCTGCGGGCGATGTTCGGAGCCGGCGCGCCTGCGCGCGGGCTCGAGGTGCGCAGCGGCTACGACGCCCCCAGCACCGACCTGACCTGATCCCCGACGTGATCCCTGACCTGATCCCCGACCTGGCCCCCTCGTGAGCGGAGAAGAAGTGGCGCCGACAAGCACATCCAGTGGCCGGGTCCTGGTCCTGGCCGGCGGGCTCTCCCACGAGCGCGACGTCTCCTTGCGCTCGGGCCGGCGGGTGGCCGAGGCGCTGCGCGGCACCGGCCTGGACGTCACCGAGCGCGACGTGGACGCCGCCCTGCTCGGGGTGCTGCGCGACGAGCGGCCCGACTGCGTGGTCCCGATGCTGCACGGCGAGACCGGCGAGGACGGGGCGATCCGAGAGGTGCTCGACCTGCTCGGCGTCCCCTACGTGGGCGCTGCGCCGGCCGCCTGCCGGGTCGCGTTCGACAAGCCGGTGGCCAAGGCCGTGGTCGCGCGGTCCGGCGTACTCACGCCGCAGTCGTTCTGCCTGCCCCACCAGGCCTTCCGCGAGCTCGGCGCCGGCGCGGTGATGGCCGCGCTCGTCGAACGGCTCGGCCTGCCGCTCATGGTCAAGCCGACCCAGAGCGGCTCGGCGCTAGGCTGCACGGTCGTCCACACGGCCGAGGAGCTCCCGGCGGCGATGGTCAACGCGTTCGCGTACGGCGACGTCGCACTGCTCGAGCGCTTCGTCACCGGCCTGGAGGTGGCGGTGCCCGTGCTCGACGACGGGTCGGGCCCGCGCGCGCTCCCTGCGGTGGCGATCCAGCCCGACGGGGGCGTGTACGACTACACGGCCCGCTACACGGCCGGGGCGACCGAGTTCGTCACGCCCGCTCCCCTCTCCGACGAGGTCGCCGCCGAGGTCGCCCGGGTCGCGCTGCTCTCCCACGAGGTGCTGGGGCTGCGCGACGTGTCCCGCTCGGACCTGATCGTCGATGCCGACGACCGGGTGTGGTTCCTGGAGGTCAACGTGGCCCCGGGCTTCACCGAGACGTCGACGGTCCCGCTGGCCATCCAGGCGGCCGGGCTCGATCTCGGCGAGGTGTGTGCGTCGCTGGTGCAGGCGGCGATCACCCGGGGAGCCGGGTCCTGAGGTGCGCGACCTGACCTACCCGCCGGTGATCGTGGCGGCCAAGACGGCGTTCCGCCTGCTGGGGCAGCGCTTCACGATGACCGGGACCGAGCACGTCCCTCGTTCCGGCGGTGTGCTGCTGGCCTGCAACCACATCAGCTACGTCGACTTCATCTACGGCGGCTTCGCGGCCCATCCGTCGCGGCGCCTGGTGCGGTTCATGGCCAAGCGCGAGATCTTCGACCATCCCGTCGGGGGACCCGTGATGCGCTCGATGCACCACATCGAGGTCGATCGCGGCGAGGGCGTGGCGTCCTTCCACACCGCCGTCGACTACCTGCGCGCCGGGGAGGCGGTGGGGATCTTCCCGGAGGCCACGATCTCGCGGGCGCTGGAGCTCAAGGAGTTCAAGACCGGTGCCGTCCGGATCGCCGCGGCGGCCGGCGTGCCCCTGCTGCCGGTGGTGCTCTGGGGCACCCAACGGATGCTCACCAAGGACCACCCCCGTGATCTGTCCCGGGGGAAGACGATCGCGATCCGCGTGGGCGCGCCGCTGCACCCGACCGGGGCGGACCCGGTCGCGGAGACCGCGGAGCTGAAGGCCACGATGGCCGGGCTCCTCGACGAGACGATCCGCGGCTACCCCGCCGAGGAGCAGCCGCCGGGTTCGTGGTGGCTGCCGGCCTCGTACGGCGGCAGCGCGCCCACCCTGGCCGAGGCGGCCCGCCTCGACGAGGAGGAGAAGCGGCGTCGTGCCGAGCGTCGGCGGGCGAAGCGCGACGGCGTCGATCCCAATCGGCAATAAGTCGACAAAACGCTTTACCGCTAGATCGTTAGACCGGTAGTTTCGCCGCTGGGCGCTTAGATCGGGCGGTCGGTCCGGTTGCGCGGGTCCATGATGTCGACGATGCGGCGCAGGTCGTCCAGCGAGGCGAACTCCACGGTGATCTTGCCCTTCGAGCGGCCCAGGTCGACCTTCACCCGGGTCTCGAACCGGTCGGAGAGCCGCTCCGCGAGATCGGCGAGACCCGGCGCGACCGGCTTCGCCCGGGTCGCCCGCGTCGCCGGCCGGGTGCCGTCGCGCAGCGCGACGATCTCCTCCAGGCCGCGCACGCTGATCCCCTCGGCGACCACCCGTTGCGCGAGCCGGTCCTGCAGGTCGGCGTCCTCGACGGCGAGCAGCGAGCGCGCGTGTCCGGCGGAGAGCACCCCCGCCGCCACCCTCCGCTGCACCGCCGGGCTCAGCTTGAGCAGCCGCAGGGTGTTGCTGATCTGGGGCCGGGAGCGGCCGATCCGGCTGGCGAGCTCCTCGTGCGTGCAGCCGAAGTCCTCGAGCATCTGGGCGTACGCCGCGGCCTCCTCCAACGGGTTGAGCTGGGATCGGTGCAGGTTCTCGAGCAGGGCGTCGCGGAGCATCGCGTCGTCGTCGGTCTCGCGGACGATCGCCGGCACCGTCTCCAGCCCCGCCTGCTGGGTCGCGCGCCACCGACGCTCGCCCATGACGAGCTCGTACTCCTCCGGTCCGTGGCGGCGGACCACCACCGGCTGGAGGACGCCGATCTCCCGGATCGAATGGACCAGCTCGGCCATCGCCTCCTCGTCGAAGACCTGACGCGGCTGCACCCGGTTCGGTCGGATCTGGTCGACCCGGATCTCGGCGAAGTGGGCCCCGGCCACCGGCGCCAGCTCACGGTCGGTCCCGGGCGCCAGCTCGGGGCCGCCGACCCCCGCACCGCCCGTTCCCGCCTCGGTCTGCGCACCGGTGCCGTCCCCGGGCTGGGGCGCCGTCGGGATCAGGGACCCCAGCCCCCGGCCGAGGCCACGACGCTGCGGCGGACGGTGGGCGTTCATGGGCGGGCTCCCTTGGTCGCGATCTCCCGAGCGGCTTCGAGGTAGGACAGCGCCCCCGGCGAGCCGGGGTCGTAGGTCATCACGGTCTGGCCGTACGACGGCGCCTCCGAGACGCGGACCGACCGCGGAATCGTGGTGTTGAGGACCTGGTCGCCGAAGTGCTCGCGGACCTCCTCCGCCACGCCGGCCGCCAGGCGGGTGCGCGCGTCGTACATCGTGACGAGGATCGTGGAGACGTCCAGGGCGGGGTTGAGGTGCGCCCGCACCATCTCCACAGTCTCGAGCAGCTGCCCGAGGCCCTCGAGGGCGTAGTACTCCGCCTGGATCGGGATCATCATCTCGTTGCCCGCGACGAGCGCGTTCAGCGTCAGCAGGCCCAGCGACGGCGGGCAGTCGATGAGCACGTAGTCGAAACGGTCGTCGCCGAGCTCCTCGGCCGAGCCGACCTGCGGGTGCCCGAGGATCGCCTTGCGCAGGCGGCTCTCCCGCGCCACGACCGAGACCAGCTCGATCTCGGCACCGGCCAGGTCGATGGTCGCCGGGACGACGCAGAGGCCGTCGACCTCGGGGCTGACGCTCACCACCTCGGCCAGCGGGACCCCGTCGACGAGCGCGTCGTACGTCGACGGGACGCCACGGCGGTGCTCGACGCCGAGCGCCGTCGAGGCGTTGCCCTGCGGGTCGAGGTCGATCACCAGCACGCGCTGCCCCAGCTGGGCGAGCGCCGCGGCGACGTTGACCGTCGAGGTGGTCTTGCCGACGCCGCCCTTCTGGTTGGCGACGACGAAGACCCGGGTCGCCGGCG
Source organism: Nocardioides sp. (assembly GCF_036401255.1). GTDB lineage: Bacteria > Actinomycetota > Actinomycetes > Propionibacteriales > Nocardioidaceae > Nocardioides. Next base: position 16,735 of record NZ_DASWVI010000190.1, read on the forward strand.
GCCGCGGCATGGCCGGTCGGAGCCGAGCGCCCTGGCGGGCCAGCACCACGTGCTCGGCGGCTCGGGCCAAGGGGGTGGCGTGGTCGTGATCGAAGTCCGGTGCGCCGACGGCGATGTCCTCCGCGGTCCGCACCGGGTATCCGCCGCTCATCGCTCGGGCGGGCTCGGTTTCACGTGAAACATCGTCGTCGCCGACGACGGTCTCCTGTGGATGATCCGGCTCCGGCTGTGGAAAACCACGCTCACGCGAGGCCTCACCACCGGTGGAAAACTCGGTCACGCTCGCCGCCTCCGCTTCGCAGTGCCACGTCCGTCTCGCCGGCGCGGCTCGGGCCCGGCGCGCCTGCGCGGAGCCACAATCGGCCAAGATACCCGGCTGGGATCGGCCCAAGCCACCCGGACCACCACCGTGGGGGAGACCCCGCCGCCCGGGGCCGTGAGGTCACGGATCTCCGGGACACCACAGCCCCACCGGTTCAGCGCTGCCGCAGCGTCCTCGACCTCGACGGCGGCCGAGGACCCCTTCATGGCGAGCAGCTCGCCCGAGGGCTCGACCAGAGGCATCGACCAGTCCAGCAGCCGCTCGAGCGGGGCCACCGCCCGCGAGGTCACCACGGCGAACCGACGCTCCCCGTGCAGGGCGTCAGCCCGCGCCCGGACCACCTCGACCGTTGCCAGCTCGAGCTCGCTCACCACCTCGGTGAGGAACGTGGTCCGGCGCAGCAGCGGCTCGACCAGGGTCACCCGCAGGTCGGGCCGGGCGATGGCCAGCACGAGGCCGGGGAGACCGGCTCCCGACCCGACGTCGCACACGGAGGCACCCGTCGGGATCGCGCTCGCGAGCAATGCACAGTTCACCAGGTGCCGGTCCCACAGGCGCGGGGCCTCCCGCGGCCCGATCAGGCCACGGAGCACGCCCTCGGTCGCCAGCAGTTCCGCGTACCGCTCCGCCAGGGGCAGGCGGTCCAACGCAAACACCCTCCGCGCCACCTCGGGCGCGGAGGGTGTTTCACGTGAAACATGGTCCGTCATCGCGACGCCATCAGTCGGGGAGCACCACCACGTGGCGCCGCGGCTCGACGCCCTCCGACTCCGAGGTCAACCCCGCCGCCGCGACCGCATCGTGGACGACCTTGCGCTCGAACGGCGACATCGGGTCCAGCGAGACCCGCTCGCCGGAGCTGCGGACCTGCGCCACCGTCTCCTCGGCGAGCTTGACGAGCTCGGCGCGCTTCTGCGCCCGGTAGCCCGAGATGTCCAGCATCAGCCGGGACCGCTCGCCGGTCTCGCGGTAGACCGCCAGGCGGGTCAGCTCCTGCAGCGCGTCGAGCACCTCGCCGCGGGCACCCACCAGCTGGGAGAGGTCGGCTCCGACGATGGAGACCGCCGCGCGGTCGCCCTCGACGTCCATGTCGAGGTCGCCGTCGAGGTCCGCGATGTCGAGCAGCTCCTCGAGGTAGTCGGCCGCGATGTCGCCCTCCTGCTCGAGCTGCGCGACCCGCGACGACCCGCCCGCGTCCGTCGCCGCGTCCGTCTCGGCGTCCGTCTCGGCGTCGGTCTCGGCGTCCGTCTCGGAATCCACGGGCGTCGGGATCGTCTCGTCGCTCACTGCGTCCTCACTCACTGCTGCTCCCCCTCGGGACTGGGCTTGGGCTTCGCGGCCGGCTTCGGCTGGGCCTTCTTCTGCTTCTGCTGCTGCTTCTGCGGCTTGGTGCCCGGCTTGCTCTGCGGGGACTTCGCCGGCGGCGCGCCGGCAGTCTTCTTCCGCTGCTCGCGAGACTGCCTCTTCGGCTGCTGCCGGGTGGCCGGACGCTGCTCGGTCTCCGCCACCTCCGGCGTCGCAGCGGTCTCGACGGCGCCGTGGCCGTGCCCGTGTCCGTGCCGCGCGGCCTTGGCCCGGTCGCGCTCGGCCTTCGCCTTCGCCGCTGCGGTGCCCGGTGCCGGGTTGTTGCGGATCACGTAGAACTGCTGCCCCATGGTCCACAGGTTCGACGTCGTCCAGTAGAAGAGCACACCCACCGGGAACGCGATACCACCGACCGCGAACACCACCGGCAGGACGTAGAGGAGCAGCTTCTGCTGCTGGGCATAGGGACCGCTCAGCGCGTCCGGGGGCATGTTCTTGCTCATCAGCTGCCGCTGGGTCGTGAACGTCGTCGCCGTCATCGCCACGACGAGAACGGCCGCCACCACCTGGACCGCCGCCGACCCCTCGGACTGGAGGAACGTCGCCTTCAGCGGGATCGCCCCGAACAGCTCGGAGTTGCCGAAGCTGGCTGCCAGCTTGTCGCTGAGGAAGGCGATGCCGTCGCCATTCGCGGCATGGTGGTCCAGCAGCCGGAACAGCGCCAGGAAGATCGGCATCTGGATGAGGATCGGCAGGCACGAGGCGAACGGGTTCGTCCCGCTGTCCTTGTACAGCTTCATCGTCTCCTGGGCGAGACGCTCCCGGTCGTGGCCGTACTTCTTCTGCAGCTCCTTGACCTTGGGCTGGATCAACTGCATGTTGCGGCTGGACTTGATCTGCTTCACGAACAGCGGGATCAGCGCCGCGCGGACCGTCAGCGTCAGGCCGATGATCGACAGCACCCAGGTGCCACCCCCGTCGGGGTCCATCTGGAGCACCGAGCTGAAGAGCCAGTGCCACGCGACCAGCACCGCCGAGATGGCGTAGTACAGCGGCGTCATGATGAAGTGGCCGATGTCGCCGAGGAATCCCACGGGTCAGGCTCCTTGCTGGGGTGAGGGAGATGGGCCCGCGCTCCGGCGGGAAGAACGAGGCGGCACCGGGTCGTAGCCGCCGGCCGCCCACGGATGGCAGCGCACCAGCCGGCGGCTCGCCAGCCAGCTGCCCTTCACGCTGCCGTGCACCCGCACGGCGTCGAGCGCGTAGGCCGAGCACGACGGGTGGTAGCGGCAGACCTGGCCGTAGAGGGGGCTGATCAACAGCCGGTAGGCGCGCAGCAGACCGATGAGCAGGTAGCGAACCGGGTCGTACCTCATCTGGCCACCTCCGCGCGCACCCGATCGAGGCAACGGTCGAGGTCGGCGCCGAGTTCCCGCGACGTGGCGGCCGCCGCCGGCGGGAGCGCCCGGACCACGAGCACAGCAGAGCCCGGGAGCGACGAGACGTGCTCCCGGGCGAGGTGTCGGAGCCGGCGCTTCACCTGGTTGCGGGTGACGGCGTTCCCCACCGACTTGCTCACCACGAGGCCGACTCGTGCCGGCGCCGGATCGGAGTCTGTACTCCCGAGCAGCAGGTGCACGACCAGCGTGCGCCGTCCGGCGCGCCGACCCGACCGGATCGCCTCGCGGAACGTGGCGCCGTCAGTGAGGCGGTGCGCCGCGGGCAGCACGGGCCGACGCGGAGAGCGTGCGGGGGGTGGGCCGTCAGACGGCGAGGCTCTTGCGGCCCTTGCGACGACGCGACGACAAGATCGCGCGGCCGGCACGGGTGCGCATCCGCAGGCGGAAGCCGTGGACCTTGTGGCGGCGGCGGTTGTTCGGCTGGTACGTACGCTTGCTCACGAGCTTCTCTCCATCGTGGGTCAGGGCTGGTCACACCGGGCCCGAGCGGCAGTGCGGTGCCGGTGCCGGGGCCGTGGTCACGGACCCGACGGGCGCCTTTCGGCTGGCACCGCCCACCCATGAACCGGGCGCCGTGGTGCGACTGCTCGTTCATGGACATGCGGCACCGGTCGACACCGGGTGACCGAGCAACGGTACGCGCCCGTGATCCACAGGGTCAAACCCACGTCGGCCGACCCGCGGGGGGCCTCCGCGGCGCCTGTGGATGACGGCTTGCCGTGGCGGCGCGTCGGTTGTTACGTTCAGTGGAGACGAGGTTCCCCGTCATCCTCGCACCCGCCCGGACCACCCGACAGTGTGACCCCCGCCACATCGGCGGAAAAGCCCCGCTGACCTGCAGAAACACCGGTTCGAACGGACTGCGGGATGTCCTCGGACCGACTCTCTCCACAAGGACTGGGTCGGGTTCACAACCTGTGGACAAACTTGTGGACGCAAGCGGCGCGGCCGGGGTCTCCGGTTCTCCTGCGGGACCGGTGAGACCTCCCCCACGATGGGGGTCCCGGCGACGGGCAGGACGACCGGGAGATCACTCAGAAAGCGGGAGCGGTGGATCAGAGCACCTCGGACCTCGGCGTCGCCTGGCGCGGCGTGGTCGACGACCTCCAGCCGAACCAGCGGGCCTGGCTGCGCGCCAGCGAGCCGGTGACGCTGCACGAGAGCACCGCGATCGTCGCGGTGCCCAACGACTTCACGCGCAACCAGCTCGAGGGCCGGCTGCGCGCCCAGCTCGAGGACGCGCTCACCCTCCGGTTCGGCCGCGAGATCCGCATCGCCGTCACGGTCAACCCCCAGCTCGAGGACCACGGCCACCCCAGCGGTGAACCGAGCATCGGCGACAACTCGACAAGTCGAGATATCGATATGTCGACAAAGCCGCAGGTGGAGCCGGCGCCCACGCCCGTCCCGCCGCCGGCCGAGACTGCCGACCTCGCCACCCGACCGAGCTCCCTGGAGACCCGGCTCAACCCCAAGTACACGTTCGAGACCTTCGTCATCGGCTCCTCCAACCGCTTCCCGCACGCGGCCGCCGTCGCCGTCGCCGAGGCGCCGGGCAAGGCCTACAACCCACTGCTCGTCTACGGCGACTCCGGCCTGGGCAAGACCCACCTGCTCCACGCGATCGGCCACTACGTCCGCTCCCTCTACACCGGCGCCAAGGTCCGCTACGTGTCGAGCGAGGAGTTCACCAACGAGTTCATCAACGCCATCCGCGACGACCGCCAGGACCGCTTCAAGCGGCGCTACCGCGACGTCGACGTGTTGCTGATCGACGACATCCAGTTCCTGGAGGGCAAGACCCAGACCCAGGAGGAGTTCTTCCACACGTTCAACACCCTCCACAACGCCAACAAGCAGATCGTGCTGACGTCCGACCGCCCGCCCAAGCGCCTCGAGGCGCTCGAGGACCGCCTGCGCAACCGGTTCGAGTGGGGCCTGATCACCGACGTCCAGCCGCCGGACCTCGAGACCCGGATCGCGATCCTGCGCAAGAAGGCCGCGATGGACCGCCTCACCGCGCCGCCGGACGTGCTGGAGTTCATCGCCTCCAAGATCCAGACCAACATCCGCGAGCTGGAGGGCGCCCTGATCCGGGTGACCGCGTTCGCGAACCTCAACCGCCAGGAGGTCGACATGACCCTGGCCGAGATCGTGTTGAAGGACCTGATCCCCGAGGGCGGCGAGCCCGAGATCACCGCGGCGCTGATCATCGCCCAGACGGCGGCGTACTTCGGCCTCTCCATCGACGAGCTGACCGGCCCGAGCCGCGGCCGGCACCTGGTGATGGCGCGGCAGATCGCGATGTACCTGTGCCGCGAGCTCACCGACCTCTCCCTGCCCAAGATCGGCGCGCAGTTCGGCAACCGCGACCACACCACGGTCATGTACGCCGACCGCAAGATCAACCAGCTGCTCGCCGAGCGCCGCGCGGTCTTCAACCAGGTCAGCGAGCTGACCAACCGCGTCAAGCTGCACGCCCGCCAGGGCTGACCGCCCGATCCCCGCGCCATCGCCGAGGCTGTGGACGAAATGTGGGCCGTCGCACCACGCCTGCGCACGACCTGTGGACGAATGACACGACCCGCGCGGACCTGTCATTCGGTTCCACAGTCCGCGCCGTTCGTGCATTTGCCACTCCACAGCCCGCGTGCACAGCCAAGTCGCCGACTGACCTGCGGCGATCCGGGTTGTCCACAGATTCCACCGACGCTATGACTCCCACGTACCTCCAGACAGATCGATCCTCGGTGAACATCCACTCGGACGCCTTCCTGGGGACAACGCACGCGCGTCGGCGCTGCATGGCAGGATGCTGAGCCCAGCACCGTGCTGTCGTTCCACCCTCGTTCCAACCGAGCCGACCCGAAGGAACCATCGTGAAGTTCCGCGTCGAGCGCGACGTGCTCGCCGATGCCGTCGCCTGGGCTGCCCGCAGCCTCCCGGTCCGCCCCAGCGTCCCCGTCCTGGCCGGCCTCCTCATCGAGGCCAGCGACGACGGCCTGGTGCTGTCCACCTTCGACTACGAGACCTCGGCGCGTGCGACCCTGGCGGCGCAGGTCAGCGACGAGGGCAAGGCCCTGGTCAGCGGCCGTCTGCTGGCCGACATCTGCCGCAGCCTGCCCGCGAAGCCCGTCGAGATGACCCTCGACGGCGCCCGGGTGTCCCTGACCTGCGGCTCCGCCCGGTTCAGCCTCCAGACCATGCCGGTCGAGGACTATCCGTCGCTGCCCGACATGCCGGCCGCCACCGGCACCGTCCAGAGCGAGGCCTTCGCCCATGCGGTCGCGCAGGCGGTCACCGCCGCCGGCCGCGACGACATGCTCCCGGTCCTCACCGGGGTCCGCATCGAGATCGACGGCTCGACGATCTCGCTGCTGGCCACCGACCGGTTCCGCCTCTCGCTGCGTGAGCTGGAGTGGGCCCCGCGCACCCCGGACGAGTCGGCCGCCGCCCTGGTCCCCGCCCGCGTGCTCGGCGACACCGCCAAGTCGCTCACCGGCGGCGGCGAGGTCACGATCGCGCTCGCGACGACCGGGTCGGGCGAGGGCATCATCGGCTTCGAGGGCCACGGCGCCGGCGGCCTGCGCCGCACCACCACCCGCCTGCTCGACGGCGAGTTCCCCAAGGTGCGCAGCCTGTTCCCCCACGAGCACCAGACGACGGCGTTGGTGGACAAGGCCGCCCTCGTGGAGTCGGTCAAGCGCGTCGCGCTCGTCGCCGAGCGCAACACCGCGGTCCAGCTCGCCTTCAGCGACGGGGTGCTGACCCTCGACGCCGGCTCCGGTGACGAGGCCCAGGCCTCGGAGTCGATCGAGGCCACGATCACCGGCGAGGACATCACGACGGGCTTCAACCCGCAGTTCCTGCTCGACGGCCTCACCGCGATCGACCAGTCGGTCGTGGAGCTGGCCTTCACCCAGGCCTCCAAGCCGGTCGTGATCAGCGGCTCGGTCGACGAGGACGACACCGACTCCTCCTTCCGCTACCTCCTGATGCCGCGCCGTCTGCTGTCCTAGCGCGCCGGCGTTTCGGGTACGGGTCCTAGGCTGGGCTCGACCGGGCCGCGGCAGAGAGGAACTGTGGAATGCACATCGGACTCGTCGGGCTCGGCAAGATGGGCGGCAACATGCGCACGCGGTTGCGCGAGGCCGGGCACACGGTCGTCGGCTATGACCGCAACCCGGACGTCGCCGACGTGGACAGCCTCGAGGCGATGGTCGAGCAGCTGCCCTCCCCCAAGGTCGTCTGGGTGATGGTGCCCTCGGGCGACCCGACCCGCGAGACGATCCGCGAGCTCGGGGAGCTGCTCGACGAGGGCGACCTCGTGGTCGACGGCGGCAACAGCAAGTGGACCGACGACCAGGAGAACGCCGACCTGCTGGCCCGCCGCGGCGTCGGCTTCGTCGACTGCGGGGTCTCCGGCGGGGTCTGGGGCCTGAAGAACGGCTACGCCTTGATGTGCGGCGGCTCCGACGAGGACGTCGCGAAGGTGCAGCCGGCCTTCGAAGCGCTCAAGCCCGACGAGGGCGGGTTCGTCCACGCGGGCAAGAAGCCGGGCGCCGGGCACTTCGCCAAGATGGTCCACAACGGCATCGAGTACGCGATGATGCAGAGCTACGCCGAGGGCTGGGAGCTCCTGGAGAAGGTCGATCTCGTCGACAACGTCGCGGAGGTCTTCGACTCCTGGCGCTCGGGCACGGTCATCCGGTCGTGGCTGCTCGACCTCCTCGTCGCCGCCCTCGACGAGGACGCGCACCTCGACCAGATCTCGGGCTATGCCGACGACTCGGGCGAGGGCCGCTGGACGGTGCAGGCCGCGATCGACCACGCCGTCCCCATGCACGCCATCTCGGCTGCGCTGTTCGCGCGGTTCACGTCGCGCCAGGACGACAGCCCGGCGATGAAGGCGGTCGCCGCGATGCGCAACCAGTTCGGTGGGCACGCCGTACACACCGAGCCCCCAGCCGGAGGAGACGTGGGTGAGTAGCCCGCGGAGCTGCGCGCGAGCGCAGCGAGCGAGCGGCTCATCTCGCCCGCACCTCGACGAGCGGTCATGTACGTCGCACACCTGAGCCTCCACGACTTCCGCTCCTACGCCACCGCGGAGGTCGAGCTGTCTCCCGGTGCCACGGCGTTCGTCGGGCGCAACGGGCAGGGCAAGACCAACCTGGTCGAGGCGATCGACTACCTCTCGCGGCTGAGCTCCCACCGGGTCGCCAGCGACGCGCCGTTGGTGCGCGCCGGCTGTGACCAGGCCGTGGTCCGAGCCGCCGTGGTGCGCGACGGGCGCACGGCCGTGCTCGAGGTCGAGCTCAACCCGGGACGCTCCAACCGGGCCCGGGTCAACCGGGCCCCGCTCCCCCGCGCGCGGGAGCTGATCGGTCTGGTGCGCACCGTGGTGTTCTCCCCCGAGGACCTCACGCTGGTCAAGGGCGACCCGTCCGACCGGCGCCGCTTCCTCGACGACCTGCTCGTGCTGCGGATCCCCCGGCTCGCCGGCGTGCGGGCCGACTACGACCGGGTGCTGCGCCAGCGCAACACCCTGCTCAAGACCGCCGGCGCCGCCCGGCGCGGCAGCTCCGGGCAGGAGGCGGCCCTGTCCACGCTCGGGGTCTGGGACGCCCACCTCGCCCGCACCGGCGCCGAGCTGCTCGCCGAGCGGCTCGCGCTGGTCGACGCGCTGCGGCCCTACCTCGGCAAGGCCTACGAGACCGTCGCTCGGGGCGCGACCCGCGACGACGCCGACATCGAGTACAGACCCTCCTTCGACCTCGAGGGCCGCACCGCCCGCGACGACCTGACGGCGGCGCTGCTCGCGGAGGTCGAGCGGCGCCGCGGCGACGAGCTCGACCGCGGGGTCTCCCTGGTGGGCCCGCACCGCGACGAGCTGCTGCTCACGCTCGGCCACGGTGCCTCCGAGAGCCGGCTCCCGGTGAAGGGCTACGCGTCGCACGGCGAGTCGTGGTCGTTCGCGCTCGCCCTGCGGCTCGCGTCCTACGACCTGCTGCGCGCCGACGGCGACGACCCGATCCTGATCCTCGACGACGTGTTCGCCGAGCTCGACAGCGAGCGCCGCTCGCAACTGGCCGAGCTCGTCGCCGACGCCGAGCAGGTGCTGGTCACGGCCGCGGTCGCGGAGGACGTGCCGGCCGCGCTGGCGGGGGTGCGCTACGCCGTCGGCGACGGGGAGGTGACCCGTGAGCAGTGAGGAGCCCCGCGACCCGGACCGCCCCGAGCACCACGACGACGGGCTCGACCTGGCCAGGGCCCTGACCCGTGCGACCGCGAAGGCGACGCCGGCGGCACGCAAGAAACAGCGCAAGAAGGACGCGCCCCGGCCGGGGCGCGTGTCGGGGGCGCACCCCGACGACCGGGACCCACAGCTGCTCGACACCACGTTGGGCCGCCTGGTCGCCGACCACGGTTGGGACCTCGACCTGCGGGTGCACGGCGTGTTCGGCCGCTGGGAGGAGCTGGTCGGCGCCGAGGTCGCGCAGCACTGCACGCCCGAGACGTTCGCGGACGGCCGCCTCGTGGTGCGCACCGACTCCACGGCCTGGGCCACCCAGCTGCGGCTGCTCGCGCCGACCGTCGTACGCCGCCTCAACGAGGAGCTCGGCCACGGCACGGTGACGCTCATCGAGGTGCTCGGCCCGCACGGGCCGTCGTGGAAGAAGGGTCCGCGCTCGGTCCGCGACGGGCGGGGACCGCGCGACACCTACGGCTGAGGTCCCCCGTCGACGCCCCCGTGGCGACTCGTGGGCCCCACGGCCATACCGGGGCCCGTCCGCACCCCTGTTCGGCCCGCGCAGCCGCGCTCACGGGGCGCTTATGGCCCGATTTCCTCCACAGACGCCCCTCCCTCGGACGGCGACACGTGGAATACGGCCCTCAGCGGGCTATCATGGACGATGGCCGCACAGCCCTCGCGCAGCGGCCTTCTCCATGTGCAGACCCTTCAGAAGAGGTACGCGTGAGCGACGTCAACCCTGTCGAGCCCGACGAGAACCCCGTCCCCGCGCCGACCGCTCCCGAGCCGTCCAACGGCCGGGTCGAGACCGAGTACGACGCCTCCGCGATCCAGGTTCTCGAGGGCCTCGAGGCGGTCCGCAAGCGCCCGGGCATGTACATCGGCTCGACCGGCGAGCGCGGTCTGCACCACCTGATCTGGGAGATCGTGGACAACGCCGTCGACGAGGCGCTCGCCGGCTACTGCGACCGCATCGTGCTCACGCTGCAGGCCGACGGCGGGGTCCGGGTCGAGGACAACGGCCGCGGCATCCCCACCGACACCGCGCCCGGACAGGAGCTGCCGGCGCTGACGCTCGCGCTCACGGTCCTCCACGCCGGCGGCAAGTTCGGCGGCGGCGGCTACAAGGTCTCCGGCGGCCTGCACGGCGTCGGTGTCTCGGTCGTCAACGCGCTCTCGACGCGCGTGGTCGCCGAGGTCAGGAACCGCGGCCACCTCTGGCGCCAGACCTTCAGCCTCGGTGTGCCGGACGCGGATCTCGAGGAGGTCCGCCCGATGGAGCCCGGCGAGCGCACGGGCACCGCGGTGACGTTCTGGGCCTCTCCGGACATCTTCGAGACCACGACGTACTCCCTGGAGACGATCACCTCCCGGATCCGCGAGATGGCCTTCCTCAACAAGGGCCTCGAGATCGTCGTGCGCGACGAGCGACCCCAGGCCGACACCATCGTCGACGCCGTCGAGGACGAGACCGTCGCCGACGAGGTCGACTCCCAGCCGGCCGACGCGATCAAGCGCGGCGAGGGCGGTGGCATCGAGCAGATCTTCAAGTACGACCTCGGCCTGGTCGACTACGTCGAGCACATCAACCGCAAGAAGCAGCCGGCCAACCCGTCGATCATCTCCTTCGAGGCCGAGACGCCTGCGGGCGTCGAGAAGCACATGAGCCTCGAGGTCGCGATGCAGTGGAACACCTCGTTCACCGAGTCGGTCCACACCTTCGCCAACACCATCAACACCCACGAGGGCGGCACCCACGAGGAGGGGTTCCGCGCGGCGCTCACCTCCCTGGTCAACAACTGGGGCTTCGAGTGGGGCCTGATGAAGAAGCAGGAGGACCGGCTCACCGGCGACGACATCCGGGAGGGGCTGACCGCGATCATCTCGATCAAGCTCGGGGAGCCGCAGTTCGAGGGCCAGACCAAGACCAAGCTCGGCAACACCGAGGCCAAGGGCTTCGTGCAGCGCGTGGTCAACGACCAGCTCGGTGCCTGGCTGGAGCAGAACCCCGCCGAGGGCAAGGAGATCATCCGCAAGGCCCAGGCCGCGGCGACCGCGCGGATCGCCGCGCGCAAGGCGCGCGACCTGGCCCGCAACCGCAAGGGGCTGCTCGGCAGCGCGGGCCTGCCCGGCAAGCTGCGCGACTGCAGTTCACGCAACCCCGAGGAGTGCGAGGTCTTCATCGTCGAGGGCGACTCGGCCGGTGGCTCGGCGGTCATGGGCCGCGACAACCGGATCCAGGCGATCCTCCCGATCCGCGGCAAGATCCTCAACGTCGAGAAGGCCCGCATCGACAAGGTGCTCGCCAACCAGGAGGTCCAGGCGATCATCTCGGCGCTCGGCACCGGCGTCCACGAGGAGTTCGACCTCGCCAAGCTGCGCTACCACAAGATCGTGTTGATGGCCGACGCCGATGTCGACGGCCACCACATCAACACGCTGCTGCTGACCCTGCTGTTCCGCTTCATGAAGCCGCTGATCGAGGCCGGCCACGTCTACCTCGCCCAGCCGCCGCTCTACCGCATCAAGTGGAACAAGCCGCACGAGCACGAGTTCGTCTACTCCGACGCCGAGCGCGACGCGCTCATGCGCGACGGCCTCGAGCAGGGCAAGAAGCTGCCCAAGGAGGCGCCGATCCAGCGCTACAAGGGTCTCGGTGAGATGAACGCCGACGAGCTGTGGGAGACCACGCTCGACCCCGAGCAGCGGGTCCTGCTCCAGGTCACCCTCGAGGACGCCGCCCAGGCCGACGAGATCTTCTCCATCCTCATGGGTGAGGACGTCGACCAGCGCCGCTCGTTCATCCAGCGCAACGCCAAGGACGTCCGCTTCCTCGATATCTAGCCGTCTACCCCAGACGCTAGACATCGATAGACGCAACCAGAGAGAGCAATCGTGACTGAGACGCAGAGCAACCTCGGCGACGGCGCCGGCGGCGGGCGGATCCAGCCCGTCGACCTGCAGGAGTCGATGAAGCGCTCCTACATCGACTACGCGATGGCGGTGATCGTCGGCCGGGCGCTGCCCGACGTACGCGACGGCCTCAAGCCGGTGCACCGCCGCGTGCTGTACGCGATGTACGACGGCGGCTACCGGCCCGACCGCGGCTTCAACAAGTGCGCCCGCGTCGTCGGCGACGTCATGGGTAACTACCACCCCCACGGCGACTCCGCGATCTACGACACCCTGGTCCGCCTCGCCCAGCCGTGGGTGATGCGCAACCCGCTGGTCAGCGGGCAGGGCAACTTCGGCTCCCCGGGCAACGACCCGGCCGCCGCGATGCGTTACACCGAGTGCCGGATGGCGCCACTGGCCATGGAGATGGTCCGGGACATCGACGAAGAGACCGTCGACATGACCCCGAACTACGACGGCAAGACCGAGGAGCCGGCGATCCTGCCGGCCCGGTTCCCCAACCTGTTGGTCAACGGCTCCGCCGGCATCGCGGTCGGCATGGCCACGAACATCCCTCCCCACAACCTGCGCGAGGTGGCCGCCGGCGCGACCTGGGCGCTGGAGCACCCCGATGCCACCCGCGAGGAGCTCCAGGACGCCCTGATCGAGCGGATCAAGGGCCCCGACTTCCCCAACGGCGCACTCATCGTCGGTCGCGACGGCATCGAGCAGGCCTACCGCACCGGACGGGGCTCGATCACGCAGCGCGCGATCATCGAGGTCGACGAGGACAAGTCCGGCCGGACCGTGCTCGTCATCACCGACCTGCCCTACATGGTCAACCCCGACAACCTGCTGGTGAAGATCGCCGAGCTCGCCGACGCGGGCAAGGTGCAGGGCATCGCCGACGTCCGCAACGAGACGTCCTCGCGCGTGGGCCAGCGGATCATCGTGGTGCTCCGCCGCGACGCCGTCGCGCGCGTGGTGCTGAACAACCTGCTCAAGCACACCGAGCTGCAGACCAACTTCTCCGCCAACATGCTCGCGCTGGTCGACGGTGTGCCGCGGACCCTCACCATCGACCAGTTCATCAGCAACTGGGTCGAGCACCAGATCGACGTGATCCGCCGGCGCACCGAGTTCCGGCTCCGCAAGGCCGAGGAGCGCGCCCACATCCTGCGCGGCCTGGTCAAGGCCCTCGACATGCTCGACGAGGTCATCGCGCTGATCCGGCGCTCCCCCGAGGTCGACGACGCCCGGCGCGGCCTGATCGAGCTGCTCGAGATCGACGAGCTCCAGGCCAACGCGATCCTGGACATGCAGCTGCGCCGCCTGGCGGCGCTGGAGCGGCAGAAGATCATCGACGACCTCGCGGCGATCGAGCGCGAGATCGCCGACCTCAAGGACATCCTGGCCAACGTCAGCCGGCAGCGGCAGATCGTCATCGACGAGCTCGCCGCGATCGTCGACAAGTACGGCGACGACCGGCGCACCCAGATCATCGCGGCGGCCGGCGACCTGTCCATGGAGGACCTGATCCCCGACGAGGACCTCGTCGTCTCGATCACCCGCGGTGGCTACGCCAAGCGCACCCGCGCCGACCAGTACCGCACCCAGAAGCGCGGCGGCAAGGGCGTGCGCGGCGCGACGCTGCGCGGTGACGACGTCGTCGAGCACTTCATCGCGACCACCAACCACCACTGGCTGCTGTTCTTCACCACGGCCGGACGGGTCTACCGCACCAAGGCCTACAACCTGCCCGAGGCCTCCCGCGACGCCAAGGGCGGACACGTCGCCGGGCTGCTCAGCTTCCAGCCCGACGAGAACATCGCCCAGGTGCTGGCGATCCGCGACTACGACCAGGCGCCGTACCTCGTCCTCGCCACGCGAGACGGACTGGTCAAGAAGACCCGCCTGGGCGACTACAACAGCCCGCGGCAGGCCGGCGTGATCGCGATCAACTTCCGCAGCGACGACGACGAGCTGATCGGCGCCGAGCTGGTCAATCCCGAGGACCACATCCTGCTGGTCTCCCGCAAGGGACAGTCGGTGCGGTTCCAGGCCGACGACGCCCAGCTGCGGCCGATGGGCCGCGCGACCGGCGGAGTGACCGGCATGAAGTTCCGCGACGGCGACTCGCTGCTGTCGATGTCGATCATCCGGGCCGCGCAGGTCGAGGCCGAGGAGGCCGCCGAGGCGTCGGGCGAGTCGGTCGAGCAGGTCGCCGAGACCCGTGGACCGTGGTTCGGACTGCACCCGCAGTACGTCTTCACGATCACCGACGGCGGCTTCGCCAAGCGCACTCCGATCCCGGAGTACCGCGTGCAGTCGCGCGGCGGCATCGGCATCCGGGCGATGAAGCTCGCCAACGAGGACCGCGGGGAGCTGGTCGGCGCGTTCATCGTCGAGGACGGCGACGAGGTCCTCTCGATCACCTCCGGTGGGCAGGTCGTGCGCAGCCCCATCGACGAGAACTTCCGGCCCACCGGACGCTCGACGATGGGCGTGAAGTTCGTGACGCCCAAGGCCGGTGACTCCGTCGCCGTGGTGGCGCGCTCGATCGAGGCCCGGGTGGACGAGGAGATCGACGGGAGCGGCGCCGACGGGGCCGACGAGGTTGACGAGTCGTCCGATGCGGGTACGGGTGCAACAATCGAGCCGTCTGCCGCGTCTGACGTGGAGACGAGCCAGGCCGCGGGCGAGGGAGACCCCGAGCCCGACACCGACGGGGAGAGTGACGGCTGATGACCGACCGCCAGGACACCGCCGTACGCGCACCTCTCGGCGAGCGGATCTCCGCGAAGCTGAGCAACGCCGCCGACGAGCACCGTGCGAACGCCCGGCCCGAGTCCGGCAAGGCGGCCGCGAAGGCCGCCGCCGGCGGCCGGCCCCCGCGCCGGGCCCGGCTGCGGCTGACCAGGGTCGACCCGTGGTCGGTGATGAAGACCTCGTTCCTGCTGGCCGTCGCGTTCGCCGTGGTCACGGTCGTCGCGGTGTTCATCATCTGGTCGGTGCTCGCCGCGGCGGGGGTCTGGGACTCGATCAACGACACGGTCCGCGACGTCGTGGGCGGTGAGGACGCCGCCAACTGGGACGTCGAGAAGTACGTCGGGCTCTCCCGCGTGATGGGCTTCACGATGCTGGTGGCCGTCGTCGACGTCGTGCTGATCACCGCGATCGCCACCCTCGGGGCGTTCCTCTACAACATGTCCGCGGCCCTGGTCGGCGGCGTCGAGCTGACGCTGGCCGAGGACGAGCGCTGAGCCGCGGCGGGTTTCACCGGTCAGCCGGTGAAACCCGCACGACACGCCGGTGGGCATCGGCGTGTCGTGCGGGTTCTGGCTGACAAGCACCTCGTTTTGTCGGACCCAGCGGGGGTCCGGTAGTGTTCCCCCTCGGTCACGGGCCTATAGCTCAGACGGTTAGAGCGCTTCCCTGATAAGGAAGAGGTCACAGGTTCAAGTCCTGTTAGGCCCACCATCCGCAGCACACCACCGATCCGTGGGAGCCCCGATGAAGAAGATCCTGTTCCTCCTCCTGGCCGTCGGCGGCGCCGTCTTCGCCAAGCGCAAGCTCGACGAGAGCAAGCAGGAGCAGGCGCTCTGGGCCGAGGCCACCGACCCGGTCGACCGGGCCTGACCCAGCAGCACCACCCACCGGTCCTCGAGACCATCCGGGGGCCTTGGCGCAATTGGTAGCGCACCTGCTTTGCAAGCAGGGGGTTAGGGGTTCGAGTCCCCTAGGCTCCACATAGCCCGCGCCGCCGTGGCCCGCGGCCCCGATCGCCCGTCGAGACACCAGAAGTGGTGGAGGATCGGCGCCCCGGACAGCCATTCCTGGTGTCTCGACGACGAAGCGGCGGAGCTCAGGACACCCACCGGCCGTGGTGCAGCACCCGGCGTACGGCGAGATCCGCGTCCAGCACGACCGCGTCGGCCCGCTGGCCCGGGGCCAGCGCCCCGATGCCGGCCAGACCCAGCATCGCGGCCGGCGTGGCCGTGGCCGCGCGGACGGCGTCCGGCAGCGACAGGCCGACGTGGCGTACGGCGTACCGCAGCGCGGCCGCCATCGTGAGCGTCGACCCGGCGATCGTGTCGGTGCCGGCGAGCCGGGCGACGCCGTCGCGGACCTCGACGACGAGCCGGCCCAGGCGGTAGTCGCCGTCGGCGGCCGCGGCGGCGGCCATGGCGTCGGTGACCAGCACGATGCGCTCGGGCTTGGCCCGGGTCGCGAGGCGCAGTGCCGCCGGATGGACGTGCACGCCGTC
>NZ_DASWVI010000191.1:0-24696 GCF_036401255.1 Nocardioides sp.
ATGGCTCGATTCTGAGCCGGATCTGAGCCATTCCGCGTCACTCGACGCCAAACGGCCGACCCTCTAGTAGAAACCGTGGGACTGCGAGTGCGCCCAGGCGCCGCACGGGCTGCCGTAGCGGTCGCGGATGTAGCCCAGCCCCCAGGTGATCTGGGTGACCGGGTTGGTGGCCCAGTCGGCGCCCGCCGAGGCCATCTTGGAGCCGGGGAGCGCCTGCGGGATGCCGTAGGCCGACGAGGACGGGTTGTCGGCGTGCGGGTTCCAGCCGCTCTCGCGGGTCCACAGCGAGTCGAGGCAGCCGAACTGGTCGGCACCGAAGCCGAACTCGGGCAGCAGCGCCCGGGCGATCTCGCGGGGGTCGCCGTCGGCCACGTCAACCGAGCGGGTGACGGCCGGGCCGCCATCGGCCGACAGCGCGGCCTCCTTGGCCGGGTCGGCGGCATCCCTGCGGTCCGCGGAGGTGCGGGACACCGATCCGCGGGAGACGACCGGGGCGCGGTCGGCGATCACGCCGCCGGAGCTCGAGCCGCTGACCGTCGTACCGAGGCTCTCCGCGGCGGCGTCGACGCCCGGGGTCGCGCTCAACACGCCGCCGGAGACGGCGGCGCCGGTGGCCGCGACGGCGACTGAGGACAGCACGACGGTGTTGCGCAGCACCTTGCGGGGTGCCGCGGACAGGGTCGGCTCGGCGACGTGCCGGTGCTTGGGAACGTACTTCGTGCGCTTCGACAAGGGCTCGGACTCGGGTAGACGACGTCGGTGGTACCCCCCGGACCACCGACTCCCGAGGTCGGTAGGTCACGAAAAGATCACGGGCCACCATGCCGGACCGAGCAGGTGGTTGCAAACCGAACGGCCGAGATTGTGAGCAACGACCGACACCGTCGGGACCAAGGTCACCTCAGGAGTCACATCGATCACAGCGGTCACAGCGGTCACAGCGGGCAGCCGAAACCCGCACGACACGCCGGGACCGATCGGCGTGTCGTGCGGGTTTCACCGGCTGACCGGTGAAACCCGCACGCGGCCTCAGAGCGTGACGTTCTCCAGCATCTCGGTGACCAGGGCGGCGATCGGGGACCGCTCGGAGCGGGTCAGCGTGACGTGGGCGAACAGCGGGTGGCCCTTGAGCTTCTCGACCACCGCCACCACGCCGTCGTGGCGACCGACGCGGAGGTTGTCGCGCTGGGCGACGTCGTGGGTGAGCACGACCTTGGAGTTCGCACCGATCCGGGAGAGCACCGTGAGCAGCACGTTGCGCTCGAGCGACTGCGCCTCGTCGACGATCACGAACGAGTCGTGCAGCGACCGGCCGCGGATGTGGGTCAGCGGCAGCACCTCGAGCATGCCGCGGTCGAGCACCTCCTCGATGACGTCGCGGGAGGTGATCGCGCCCAGGGTGTCGAAGACGGCCTGCGCCCAGGGCGACATCTTCTCCGACTCCGAACCAGGCAGGTAGCCGAGCTCCTGGCCGCCGACGGCGAACAGCGGGCGGAACACCACGACCTTCTGGTGCTGGCGACGCTCCATCACCGCCTCGAGGCCGGCGCACAGCGCCATCGCGGACTTGCCGGTGCCGGCCCGCCCGCCGAGCGAGACGATGCCGACCTCGGGGTCGAGCAGCATCTCCAGAGCGATCCGCTGCTCGGCCGAGCGGCCGTGGATGCCGAACGCCTCCCGGTCTCCGCGCACCAGGTGCACCCGCTTGTCGGGACCGACCCGCCCCAGCGCGGTGCCGCGGTCGGACAGCAGCACCAAACCCTGGTGGCAGGGCAGGTCGCGCGCCTCCTCAAGGTCGAGCACACCGCCGTCGTACAGCTCGTCGAGCTCGGCCGCGGCGACCTCCACCTCGGCCATGCCGGAGTAGCCGGAGTCTGAGTCGCTGATCGCCTCGGCGCGGTACTCCTCGGCGTCCAGGCCGACCGCGGACGCCTTGATCCGCAGCGGCAGGTCCTTGGAGACCAGCGTGACGTCGTAGCCCTCGTTGGCCAGGTTGCGTGCGACGGCGAGGATCCGGGTGTCGTTGTCGCCGAGCCGGAAGCCGGACGGCAGCGACTCCGCGTCGGTGTGGTTGAGCTCGACCCGCACGGTGCCGCCCTCGTCACCGACCGGCACCGGCTCGTCGAGGCGCCCGAAGGTGATCCGGAGCTCGTCGAGCATCCGCAGCGCGGTGCGCGCGAAGAAGCCCAGCTCGGGGTGGTGCCGCTTGCCCTCCAGCTCGGTGATCACGACGACCGGGAGCACGACCTCGTGCTCGGCGAACCGGCGCAGCGCACCCGGGTCGGCCAGCAGCACGCTCGTGTCGAGCACGTAGGTGCGCACACCCGGCGCGGTCGTGGCGGTGGGAGCGGAGCGGTGTGACTTCGTAGCCTGCGGCACGGTGACCCCTTCGCAGGCCGGCGCGTGCACTCCTCGCCCCGGCCGTGGTTCAAGCAGACGGACCGGAACGAGCCCGAGCGCCGGAGTGCCGGCTCCCGGTCGCACGGCGGTCTCGCCACCGTGCTGTGCAGTCGTGACTTCTCACGAACGGGCCTCCCGATACAGCGAGCTTCCCCACCCGCCGATACGGCGAAAGTACGCCGCGGACCCGGCGTTTTCGGGCGACACGCCCGGACGCGCGGGTGAACGCCATGTGTCCGAAAAGGTCGCGGGCGCGGCGGGGAAACTGGCGCCGACTCGGCGTACCTCGCGGGGAAACTGGCGCCGACTCGGCGTACCTCGCGGGGAAACTGGCGCCCACTCGGCGTACCTCGCGGGGAAACTGGCGCCCACTCGGCGTACCTCGCGGGGAAACTGGCGCCGACTCGGCATCCCTTGCGGGTCAGGAACCGAACCGGCGCTCGCGCTGGCTGTAGGCGCGCACCGCGCGGAGGAAGTCCACGCGGCGGAAGTCGGGCCAGTAGGCCTCACAGAAGTAGAACTCCGACTTCGCGCTCTGCCAGAGCAGGAAGCCGCCGAGCCGCTGCTCTCCCGACGTGCGGATCACCAGGTCGGGGTCGGGCTGGCCACGCGTGTAGAGGTGCTGGGCGATCGACTCGACGTCGATCATCGCGGCGAGCTCCTCGACCGAGGTGCCGCGCTCGGCGGCCTCGAGGAGCATGGAGCGTACGGCGTCGGCGATCTCGCGGCGCCCGCCGTACCCGACCGCGATGTTGACCAGCATCCCGTCGACGTCGCGGGTGGCCTCCTCGGCGGCCTTGAGCCGCTGGGCGACCGTGGCGGGCAGCAGGTCGAGCGCCCCGACGGGGTGCAGCCGCCACCGGCGCTGGACGGCGAGGGAGTCGACGGCGTCCACGATGATGTCCAGCAGCGGGCCGAGCTCGCGCTCGGGGCGGTTGAGGTTGTCGGTGGACAGCAGCCACAGCGTGACGACCTCGGTGCCGACCTCGTCGCACCAGCCCAGCAGCGGCTCGATGTTGGCCGCGCCGGCCTGGTGGCCGTGCGCGGTGTCGCGTCCGACGGCGCGCGCCCAGCGGCGGTTGCCGTCGAGCATCACGCCGATGTGCTTGGGCAGGTTCTCCGACGGCATCCGGCGCAGCATCCGTGCCTCGTAGGCCGGGTAGAGCACCCGCCGGAGGCCACGCTTCCAGTCCGCCACGACCTCGATGCTACCGGCGCGACACCGCCGGTCGTGGCGCTCTCGGCGACGTGAGGTTCACCGCGTCCCTGCATGCGATGGACTACCGGCGGGTATCTTCGTCCCCATGAGCCAGGCGATGGACCGAGCACGGATGGGCGCGAACGACGCCGTTCGCGCGGGCCTCGATCACCTCCACGACCTCCAGGGCAACCTCCAGGACCGGGTCGCCGACCTCAAGCCGAAGCTGCGCGGCTGGCTGCACCTCGGCACCGCACCGCTCACGCTGGCGGCCGGCATCGTGCTGGTCGCGCTGGCACCGACGTCGGCGACCAAGATCGCCGCGGCCGTGTTCACGGGCTCGGCGCTGGTGCTGTTCACGGTCTCGGCGATCTATCACACCGGCACCTGGTCGCCGCGCGTGTGGGCGTTCCTGCGCCGCTTCGACCACGCCAACATCTTCTTGCTGATCGCCGGCTCCTACACGCCGTTCAGCGTGCTGCTCCTGGAGGGCACCGCCCGCGTCGCCCTGCTCGCGACCGTGTGGACCGGCGCGGTCCTCGGCGTGCTGTTCCGGGTGTTCTGGACCGACGCGCCGCGCTGGCTCTACGTGCCGATCTACATCGCGCTGGGCTGGGCGGCGGTGTTCTTCATCCCGTCGTTCTTCGAGGGCGCCACCCGGCTGGGGGGCTTCGGCCTCGGCGTCGCGACGTTCGTGATGATCGTCGTCGGCGGGGCGCTCTACACCATCGGCGGCGTGGTCTACGGCTTCAAGCGCCCCAACCCCTGGCCGCGCTGGTTCGGCTTCCACGAGGTGTTCCACACCTTCACGATCCTGGCCTTCGTCTCCCACTACGTGGGCGTCTCGATGGCGACCTACGCGCTGCGCTGAGCCTGCAGACTCGGCCTCACGCGACCAGCTCCACCGGGGACGTACGCCGCCCGGCCGCCCGCCGGGCGAGCTCGGCGACCGCGGTGCCGGCCAGCGCGAACAGCGTCGCGAGCAGCATCCAGCCGGGCAGCCCGTGGTCGACGGCGGTGGCGGTGACCACCAGCGGCGCGAGCATGTTCGCGAGCGCGTAGCCGGTCTGCGACAGGCCCTGGTAGGCGCCCGCGCTGAGCGGATCGGCCAGCTCGTAGGCCAGCCCCCACCCGCCGGCCTCGCACCAGACCTCCGCGGCCGAGCCGAGCAGCTCCGCGGCGAGCAGCACCAGGACCGCGACGACCGCTCCCCCGCTGCCCGCGGACCCGTACAGCAGGCACGCGGCCCCCAGCAGCAGGCTGCCGCGGCGCACGGTGCGCCCGGCGTACCCGATGTCGTGGGTGCCGCGGGAGGCCCGGACCTGGAACAGCGCGACGAAGACGGTGTTGACGACCAGCAGCACCGAGATCATCACCGTGGGGGCGTCGGTCCGCGTCGCGATCCACAGCGGTACGCCGACGCTCTGCATGCCGAACTGCATGGCGATCACCGAGTTCAGCGCGACCGAGGTCAGGTAGGTGCGGTCGCGCAGCGGCGAGGGGCCACGCAGGCGGGCACCGGTCTCGTCGACGCCGGCGGCCAGGCACGCGGCCAGGCCGGGCACCCGCTGGCGCAGCCCGGTCAGGGGCACGGTGGCGGCACCGGTCAGGAGGGCGATGGCGACCATCGTGGCGCGGTACGCCGCCGCGGTGTCGGCCACCAGCGCGGCGGCGGCCAGGCAGGTGCCCAGGCCGATGCACACGTTGGTCACGACGCGCAGCCGGGCGCGCACCGCGACCCGCTCCGGGCCGGTGAACCACCGGGCCTGGACCGCGGCCTTGGCCGTGCCCTGGAGGCTGCGCCCGCCGACCGCGACGCAGGCGATCAGCGTGAACGTGAGCGCCGTACCCGCCCAGACGTAGGCCAGCAGCGCCGCACCCTGGACCGCGTTGGCGACGACCTGGAGCCGGTCGGCCCCGACCCGGTCGGCGAGGTGGCCGCCGAGGTACGACGCGGCGACGCCGACCGCGCCGGCGATCGTCAGCCCGAGGCCGACGGTGGTGGCGGAGAGCCCGATCACGCGGGTGAAGTACAGCGCGCTCACGCTGAAGAACAACCCCGTGGAGAGCGCCGCGGTGATGGTCGAGAGCGTGAGGGCGCGCTCGACGGGCTCGGTGGGCAGCAGCAGGGGCCGGAGGGTGGGCGGCAGGGCGGGGCGGGGCACGCGCACATTTCGGACACACGGCCGGGTCACCGGCCATCGATATAGCGTTGTGCCTCATGTTCATCGAGTACGAGCTGGCCGGCGCCGACCTCGGCGAGGTGCGGTTCGCGCTCTCGCCGATGAACGAGCTGACCCTCTCGCTGCGGACCTGGCGACAGCCGGGCCGCTTCCCCCTGCAGCTGCGCTGGCTGCAGCTGACCGAGCCGGCCCGCGCCGGCCTGGACCGCGAGATGCTGGTCGCGCTCACCAACGACGACATGTGGAGCCCCGACTTCCTCACGCCGCGGCCGTGGTCGCCGCTGACCCGCTTCGACGACGAGCTCGAGGCGCTGGCGCGTACGCCGGCCGAGGTGGTGCGCGCCGACATCGCCGAGGTCCATCCCGACCGCAGCAGCCGGCCGGCGGTGCTGCGCGGGCGTCCCGACCGGGTGCTCGCGCGGATCGTCGAGGCGATGGCGGCGTACTGGACGGCCTGCTTCGACCCGTGGTGGCCACGGATGCGCGCCGTCCTCGAGGCCGACATCGTGCACCGAGGCCGCACGATCGCCCGAGAGGGCCTGGCCGCGATGTTCGCCGACCTCTCACCCCGCATCCGGCTGGTCGACGACGTCGTCGTCATCGAGATGACCACCAAGGTCGGCTACCGCCGCACCACCGCCGGCGAGGGGTTGACGCTGGCGCCGACGTTCTTCACGCGCAACGTCACCGCACCGATCTCGCCCGACGAGCCGCCGCTGATCATGTACGCCGCCCGCGGGGCCGGGTCGCTGTGGGAGACCGACCGCCCGGTCACCCCGGACGCGCTGGTCGGGGTCCTGGGCGCGGTCCGCACCCGGCTGCTGGTGCTGCTCGAGGCGCCGGCGTCGACCACGGAGCTCGCCGTACGCCTCGGCGTCACCGCGCCCGCCGTCAACCAGCACCTGCGGGCGCTGCGCGACGCCGGGCTGCTCACCTCGGCGCGGCACGGCCGCTCGGTGCTCTACCTGCGCTCCGAGCTCGGCGACCGGCTGGTCGAGGTCAGCCGCGGCCGTGCAGGGTCTTGACGATCCTGGCGAGCCGTCGGTCGGTCTGCTCGGTGCGGTCGAAGGTCGTCAGCGCGAGCGCCGGCTTGAACCGCTGGCGGGCGATCGCCTTGGCGTAGGTGAACTCCTTGAGGCCATCGGGCCCGTGGATGCGCCCGAAGCCGGAGTCGCCCACGCCGCCGAACGGCAGGGCCGGGATCGCGGCGAACGACACGACGCCGTTGATCGCGGTCATGCCGGAGCGGATCCGCTCCGCGACCGCCATGCCGTGGTCCTTGCTGTAGACCGTCGCACCGAGGCCGTACGACGTGCCGTTGGCCAGCTCGACGGCCTCGTCCATGTCGCGCACCTTGGCGATCGTCACCGTCGGGCCGAACGTCTCCTCCTGGACGGCCGCGGAGTCCTCGGGGACGTCGACCAGGATCGTGGGCTGCACGAAGCGCTCGCCGACCGCCTGCGCCCCGCCGACGAGGGCGCGGCCGCCCCGGGCGAGCGCGTCGTCGATGTGCCGGCGGATCACGCCGACCTGGCTGGGCATCGTGATCGGGCCGATCTTGGCGTCGTCGCCGCCGTGGGCGCTCAGGCCCTCCGCGCGCCGGGTGATCTCGGAGACGAACTCGTCGTACACACGCTCGTGCACGTAGACGCGCTCCACGCCCGCGCAGGTCTGGCCGGCGTTGCTGCAGGCGCCCCACAGGGCGGCGTCGGCGGCGGCCGCGACGTCGGCGTCCGCGTCGACGATCAGCGGGTCCTTGCCGCCGGCCTCGATGACGACCGGGGTCAGCGTCTCGGCGCAGGCGGCCATCACTTTCTTGCCGGTGCCGGTGGAGCCGGTGAACGCGACCTTGTCGACGCCCGAGCGGCACAGCGCGGCGCCGGTGTCGCCGAGGCCGGTGACGACCTGGAGCACCGGCCGGCCGACGCACTCGTTGAACGTGCGGCCGATCCACTCCCCGACCGCAGGACTGTGCTCACTGGGCTTGAAGACCACCGCGTTGCCGGCGGCGAGCGCGTAGGCGATCGAGCCGACGGGGGTGAAGATCGGGTAGTTCCACGGCCCGATGACGCCCACGACGCCGAGCGGGCGGTACTCGACGCTCGCCGCCTGGTTGACCATCAGCATGCCCGGTGAGACCCGGCGCCGGCCGAGCACCTTGCCGGCGTGCCCGGCCGCCCACGCGATGTGGTCGACCGCGAGCGTCGCCTCGATCATCACGTCCGAGCGCGGCTTGCCGGTCTCGCGGTGCATGAGGTCGGCGAGCTCGGGCATCCGCCGGGTGATCGTGGCCTTCCAGGTGTTCAGGTAGACCTTGCGGTCCTTGAACGACAGACCCGCCCACCACTCCGCCGCCGTGCGTGCCCGCTCGACCGCGGCGCGGACCTCCGCCTCGCCGTGGATCGAGAAGACGCCGACGACCTCGCCGGTCGCGGGGCTCAGCGACTCGAAGGTCGCCGCGGAGGACTCGTTGCCGGACTCGTTGCCGGACTCGTGGCCGGACTCGCGGCGGGCGGGGGCCTGGGTCATCGCGTGCTCCTGGGGGATCGTCCCGGTGATACTCACAGTGGAACTGTCACGGTACCCGCACGGCGGCCAGTGCGGAACCACTCCGCTCTCCTCCCGGACCGTCGGCGACCTGCTCGAGCGCGCGAGGCCTGACGGCAGGGCACATCGAGGGGCAGCGAGCCGCCTATGGTCCCGCCAGCTCCTCCGCCGAGACCGCTTCCTGCGCGAGTCGGCGCAGCGCCAGGAGAATCGGCTCCCAGAGGACGGTGCCGATGATCATGGCGGTCGCCGCCGTGTCCCGGGAGTCCCGAGGCACGCTCGCGACCTCACCCTCGGCCAGGCCTCTGGCGACCTGTGCGTACTTCACAAGGGCCGCCGTCGATGCCGGGGAGTCGACGGACTCGAGGGCCACCAGGGCCTGTTCGAGCTGGCGAAGCGCAGGTGAATCCGGGTGCACCTGCCAGCGCAGCTCAGCGATCAAGGAGGCGGCCCGCGGCGCCGCCTCCTCCCCAGGCAGTTGGGGTGGCAGGGACGAGTGGGCGACTCGTAGCACCTCGTGCAGGGAGAGGTCAGGGGTGTCGAGGGCGTTGAGGACCTCTCGGGCGCGGTCGATGGACAGGCCGCCGACGTGCACGAGGGCGCGCGCGAGGCGTAGGCGTGCGGTATGGCGCTCGTCGTACTGCGCTTGGGTCGCGCTGGTTGCCTCCCCCGGGGGCACGAGGCCCTCGCGCAGGTAGTACTTCACGGTCGCGACGGGGATGCCGGTTTCGCGGGCCAGCTCTGAGATCCGCACCTGTCCTCCTGTGACGGGTTGACATAGATACTAGCACTCTCCAATATAGGAGAGTCGCACTATCTAATTGTGGAAGGTCACTCATGCTGTTCCTGATCGTTCTCACCGTCGCAACCCTGCTCGTCGCCGCAGGCGACCGGGCGCGCCGGCGCTTCGTCCCTCGGCGTGCGGCCCGGCTCGGCATGGGTGCGGCGATGATCGCCGCAGGTGTCGCCCACCTGCTCCTTCCGTTGCCCTTCGAACAGCACCTGCCCCTGTGGGTGCCTGAGCGCGAGGTCCTGGTTGCGGTGAGTGGCATCGTCGAGATCGCCCTGGGGGCGGCCCTGTGGTCGCGGCCGCCGTGGCGGCGTAGGGCCGGCGCCGCCCTGGCGGGATACCTGATCCTGGTGTTTCCCGCGAACGCCTATGTCGCGGCCACAGGGGTGGACGTCGACGGGCAGCCGGGCGGCGTCTATCCGTGGGTCCGATTGCCGCTTCAAGCGCTCTTCATCGCCTGGGCGTTGTGGTGCACCCGCGAGGCCGACGAACCGGTCACCGACCGTGGCGGTGCCTCGGGTCTCCACGACGCCGTCGCGGGCTGACCGGCCTCCTCACCCTGGGAAAGGAGAACGCCGTGCTTCCCCTCGTCATCATGATCGCCACGACTGGCACCGTCCGGGCCCTCGGGCGGATCGCCCACGTCGAGGCGCTGGACTCCTGGGCAGCTGCTACGGCCGTCGGGATGGCCCTGATGCTGCTGGTGATGGCATCTGCGCACTTCGTCCCGGCGAGACGGGCGTTGCTGGTGGAGATGGTTCCTCCGGCACTGGGCAGGCCCGCTTGGTGGGTCACCCTGACGGGCCTGCTGGAGGTGGCCGGCGCGCTCGGCCTGCTCGTGCCGGTGACCCGGTCGTTGGCTGCGGTGTGTGTTGCCGTCCTGCTGGTCGCCATGTTCCCCGCGAACGTGCGCGCGGCGCGCGAGGGTGTCGGCATCACGAGCGTGCGCCTGCCGACCCGGGCCCTCATCCAGGTCCTCTTCGTCCTCGCCTGCGCCGTGGTGGCCTAGTGAAGCTAGGCAGGGCGTGCGTGAGTGACCTCGTGAAGCGCCCCGGAGCGGCTCCCTCGCCGCATGACGGCAGGATGTGACCGTGTCTCATCCGATGATCCGTGTGCCTCCTGGCGGGCCTGTCGAGGAAGTGCTCGTGGATCGCCGGACCGATCGGCGATGGGTGGTCGTCGTGGACCCGTTCGAGATCGCCGCCACTCCGGTCTCGGTCCAGGAATGGAACAGCGCCTCCGAGATTCAGCTCGAGGCCGACGCATCGGACCTGCCCGCGGTGCAGGTGACCTGGCGGGACGCCATCGAGTTCTGCAACGAGCGGTCGCGCCAGGCCGGCCTGACACCGGCGTACTCGTTCCAGGTGAACCCCACGCCGGAGGTTGCGCGCCCACGTGCCTGGGCGCCGCAGCACCGCCCTGCTCCCGACGACTGGCACGTCGAGTGGGACCAGCAGGCGGACGGGTACCGACTGCCCACCGAGGCGGAATGGCAGGTGGCCTGTCGAGCCGACAGCGCCGGGCCCCGGTACGGCGACCTGGACGAGATCGGGTGGTACGAGGCGAACTCAGGTGGCCGACTCCGTCCGGTCGGTCAGAAGCAGCCCAACGCCTGGGGGCTCTTCGACATGCTCGGGGGAGTGTGGGAGTGGTGCTGGGACCTCTACGACCCCGACGTCTACGGGCCATACCGGGTGATCCGGGGTGGTGGCTGGGCTGATCCGCGCTGGAGCTGCCGGGTCGGCGTGCGTCGCAAGACCAGCCCCGGCGCGGCTCTGGACGACCTAGGACTTCGCCTCGTGCGGACCACCGACAGCGCTGGAAGGTTCGTCACCTGAGCATCGACCGTCTGGTCGACGCCCCCATCGCCGCAATCCCTCAGGGATCAGGCATGACGGTCACTGCGACAGGGCCGCGTCCAGCTCCTCGACGCTGGTGACCGGTCGCTGGCACACCAGGTGCCGGCAGACGTACGCCGCCGGGCGGCCGTCCACGGCGGCGCGGCCGGCCAGGAGCGGGATCCGGTCGTCGGCGTCGTCGGCCACCACGACCACGGCCCCCGGGTGGCGCCGGGCCCGCGCCTCCAACGCGGTGCGCTCCTCCGACCACTCCCCCACGATCGCGATCTCGACCGGTCCGTCGAGCATCGTCTCCGCGGCGGCGAGCGACCAGCCGGCGAAGCGGGGCGCCCGCTCGGCGAGCGTCGCGACCGACGTCAGGGCAGCCTCGGCTGCGTCGCGATGGCGGCCCGAGCCGGTCACGGCGGCGTACGTCGCCAGCGCGTGCACCAGCGACGACAGGCCTGACGGGCTGGCGTTGTCGGAGGGGTCGCGCGGCCGGGCGACGAGGGCCTCGGCGTCGTCGGCGGTGTCGAAGAACCCGTCGTCGGCGGCGAAGTGGGTGAGGGCTGCCTCGAGGATCGTGCCGGCGCGCTCGAGCCAGACGGCGTCGCCGGTCGCCTGGAGCAGGTCGAGGAAGCCGGAAGCGACGCAGCCGTGGTCCTCGAGCACCCCGGCCGGGGAGCCGACCACTCCGTCGCGGGAGACGCGTCGCAGACGCCCGTCGACCACGTGGACGTCCCAGACGAGCTCCGCGGCACGCTCGGCTGCCTCGACGTACTGCGGGAGCCCGATCAGCGTGCCGGCGCGGCACAGGCCACTGATGGCGAGCCCGTTCCAGGCGGCCACGACCTTGTCGTCACGCGCCGGACGCTCGCGACGCGACCGTGCCTCGCGCAGCCGGCGCTGGCAGTCGAACCAGCGCGGCAGGTCGCCGGGATCCTCGCGCAGCTGGAGGGTCGACGTGCCGCGCTCGAACGTGCCGGCCTCGGTCACACCCAGGAGCTCGGCCGCCCACGGTCCGTCCTCGGGGCCGAGCACCTCGGTCAGCTGCGCCGGCGCCCACACGTAGTAGGTGCCCTCGGCGCCCTCGGAGTCGGCGTCGAGGGCCGAGGCGAAGCCACCCTCGGCCGTTTGCAGCTCCGAGATCAGGAAGTCGGCGACCTCACCCGCGATCCGCTCTCCGAGGTCGGTGCCCCACTGGGCGTAGACCCGCAGCAGCAGCGCGTTGTCGTAGAGCATCTTCTCGAAGTGCGGCACCACCCAGTCGTTGTCGACGCTGTAGCGCGCGAAGCCGCCGCCGAGCTGGTCGTAGATGCCGCCGCGGGCCATCGCCTCGAGCGTGGCACCGAGCATGTCCCGCTCGCCGTGGCGCCACAGGAACTCGAGCACCATCGACGGCGGGAACTTCGGCGCCCCGCCGAACCCGCCGCGGTCCGCGTCGTACTCCAGCGCGAGCGTGCGCACCGCGCCGTCGAGCACCGCCCGCGTGATCGGCGTGCCCGCGGTGGCCAGGGTCGTGGACGAGAGGTGCTCGCGGAGGTTGTCGGCCACCCGGCGTACCTCCTCGGAGCGGTTGCTCCAGGCGTCGCTCAGCGCCTCCAGGACCTGGCGGAACGCGGGCTGCCCGTGGCGCGGCCGGTCCGGGAAGTAGGTGCCGGCGAAGAACGGGCTGCCCTCGTGGTCGAGCACCACCGTCATCGGCCAGCCGCCGTGACCGGTCATCGAGGTGGTCGCCTGCATGTAGACCGCGTCCACGTCCGGTCGCTCCTCGCGGTCGACCTTGACGCTGACGAAGTGCTCGTTGAGGTACGCCGCCGTCGCCTCGTCCTCGAACGACTCGTGCGCCATCACGTGGCACCAGTGGCAGGCGGCGTAGCCGACGCTCAGCAGCACCGGCACGTTGCGGCGCCGGGCCTCCGCGAACGCCTCGGGTCCCCACTCCCACCAATCCACGGGGTTGTCGGCGTGCTGGAGGAGGTACGGGCTGGTTGCGTTGGCAAGGCGGTTGGCCATGTGACTCCTGACGAATGGCACGTGCATCGCTTCCGTCGGAGTGATGCGCGAAAGGCGTACGACGGCTTCTCCAGCGTAGGGTCTCGTGGCGACGCGTTCTCAGCCGAAGCTGCTCGCGCAGGGCAAGCCGCGCACCCTCGGCGGCAGCACACGGGTGTGGCGGGTGCGTCTCTACGCACCTGCACCGGGCAGCAACAAGTACCCTTAGCCCGTCACGAGGCAGTCTCGGACCGCGCGGTTCATCAGGTCGCGCGTGCGGGCCAGCCGCGCCGGATCGAGGTCGGGCCGATTCGTGGCCAGGCTGGCAAAGACCTCATCGAGGATCTGTCGGTCCACTTCGCCTGGACCAGCCCGCTTGAGCGACGCGGAACAGCAGGTCTCGGAGCGGTGCTCGGGTAGAGCACGTTGGCGTCGTAGAGGACGACAAACGGCACCTCAGAGCAGGCCCATCTCTTGGTTGAGCCGGGTCAGCTCGTCTGCGGCCTGACGGCGCTCCTGGTCGTCGCGTGCCATGTAGGCCATCAGCGACTGCGCCTTGATCCGCCGATGCTTGCCCACCTTCCGGCCCAGCACGAGCCTCGTCGCCCGACGCGGGGGCGATCACGGCGAGGTCGACGTCGCTGTCTGCGTGGGCGTCGCCGCGAGCAACTGATCCGAACACGAGTACGGCTTCGACGTCTCGAACGACCTCCTCCACGACGTGCGTCAGCATCTTGATCGGGCTGGCCAAGGCACGCGTGCCCCGGGACCGTGGCGGCACCCCGGCTGCGTCATGATGTCGCGGTGCGAACCGACGGTCTTGATCAACTCGACCAGGAGATCCGCGCGGCCAGTCGCGGCCCCGCCGAGGCATACGCCGAGGTGCTGGAACGCGCGATCGCCGCGTGCGACGCAGATCCCGCCGCTGCCCGCTACCTCGACGTGCTCGACCTGCACAGCGAGCTGGCCGAGGCCTACGACCAGCTCGGCCGGGTCGAGGACGCCCTGCGACACGCAGACGCGCTCGTCGAGGGCGGGTATCGGAGCGAGCCCGACCCGCGCTGCCGCCGCGCGGAGATCCTGACGCGCCACGGCCGTCTGCCGGAGGCCGCCGCAATCTGGGGTGCAGTCGCCGCGGACACCCCCGACGATGTGTGGGTCTACAACAACGCTGGACTCGAGTACGGCGCGATCGGGGAGCACGAACTGGCCTTGTCCTGGCTGACGCGAGCACTCGAGCTCGCGGTCCGCACCGGCGACCCGGAGCGGCTCGTGGGGCAGCTCCGCGACCTGCGGGCCGCATCCCTCGCCGCGCTCGGACGCGAGCCAGATGGCCTGCAGACCGCTACTCCCGCCCTGATTCGCCGCGAGCACGGCGAGCCGCAGCCCGGCACTCGACTCAACCGGAAGGTCACACCTGCACGCGAGTCGGCCCCACCGGTCCCCGTGGCGCTGGTCTGGTTGCCGGCCGACGAGTACGCCGAGTGGCCACGGCGTTGGCCGGACCTCGCCGACAGCCCGTTGATGCACGACGAGAACGGCGAACCGGTCAGCCACGCCGTCTACTGCCGGCGCATGGAGGGCCGGCTGCGCGGCCACGCCGAGGCCGGCATGGCTCGACTGTCCGTGGTTCCGGTCAGGGCCGCCGAGTACAACCCCTGGGTGGCTGACAACGCCCCGGACGAACGAGACCCCGCGCAACTGCGGGCCCAGTACGCAGCCGACGTAGCGCGCGACCCGTCGCGGACGGTCACCTGGCCCCCGGGACGCAACGAGCCGTGTTGGTGCGGGTCGGGTCGCAAGTACAAGAAGTGCTGTGGCGCACCCGGGGCGCCGCTGTGAAGACGGTCAGGCTGCGGGTGACCATGCGCGAGGTCGTGCCGCGCGTGGAGCGTGTCATCGACGTACCGGCCGCGATCACCCTCGACGAGCTCCACGAGGTGCTGCAGGTCGCCATCGGCTGGACCGACTCCCATCTCCACCAGTTCCGCACCGAGGACACCGTCTACGCGGTCCCCTTCGAGGACTGGGGCGAGGACCGCGAGGTCGACGAGCGCGGCATACGCCTGTCCACACTGCCGACCCGCTTCATCTACGCCTACGACCTCGGCGACGACTGGCAGCACGACGTCGAGGTTCTGGGCCGAGGCGACGACCAGCCGGGCTGCGTGTACGGCGAAGGCAGCTGCCCGCCGGAGGATTGCGGCGGGGTCGGCGGCTACGCCGACCTGCTCGACGTCCTCGCCGACCCACGCCACCGAGAGCACGAGTCGATGCGCGAATGGACCGGAGACCGCCTGAAGCCGTTCGACCAGGAAGCGACATCGCAGCGAGTCCGCGACGCAGTCGGCGCCGTACCCGAGAGCGTCCGCATCGTGCTGGACCTGCTCGCGGACGGCGTCAAACTCACCCCGGGCGGCCGGCTGCCCCGGACGGTGGTCCGCGCCGTGCAGGAACAGCGGCCTGACTGGAATCCGATGGGACGACCCGCCTCGATCGAGGAGGACCTGCTCCCCCTGGCGGTCCTGCACGACCTGCTGCGGCACGTCCGGCTGGTCCGCCTCGCCAACGGCGTCCTTCGACCCACCAAGACCGCCGCCGACGAGCTTGAGACCGTACGTCGCCTCCGATCCTGGTTCGAGGCGAATGCGTTCCACACCGTGACCGCGGAACGTGCCGTCGCCTTGGTCGTGGCCCGCGGACCGCTCCAGCTCCCCGCGATCGCCGCCGAGGTTCTTCCTCTTCTCGGCCACGGGTGGAGCCGCGGCGGGAAGCCCATCACCACCCGAGACCTGGAGGACGAGCTCCGCAACCTGGCGCACCAGCTCCAGGCGCTGGACCTCATCACCCGCAGCCGATCAGAATGGTCCCCGGGACCGTCGGCTCGCTCGCTGCTACCAGGCGCGAACCTGCTCGCCGACCTGCTCTGATCGGCTGCCACTGGGTCGCCAGTGGTGGGGCCGAAGTGATGCACGAGAGTGATGCACGAATCCCCGGAATCGGCGTCCAACGACGACATTCACCGATCCGACGCGAACCGCGACTAGGTCGCTGACCTGCGGGTTCGCAGATTTCCGTCGGCAGCCACCGACCCTGGAACCTCGTGCACCAGTGGCACGCGGCGTAGTCCACGCCGAGCAGCACCGGCAGGTTGCGCCGCTGGGCCTCATCGAACGGCCCGGCGGTCCGGTCAGGTTGATGGCAGGATGCCTCGCCGAGGCTGATGGTCATGGCGACGACGACCCAGGTCCAGACCCGCAGCCGGGTGATGCTCAACAAGGTGCCCGAGGTGACGGTGTACTTCTGGATCATCAAGATCCTGTGCACCACGGTCGGCGAGAGCTTCGCCGACTACATCAACGAGACCCTCGGCTTCGGCCTGACGAACACCACGCTGGCGTTCTCGGCCGCCCTCGTCGTCGCGATGGTCGTGCAGTTCCGGCTCCGCCGCTACGTCCCGTCGGCGTACTGGCTGGCCGTCGTGCTCATCAGCGTGGTCGGGACCCTGCTGACCGACAACCTCACCGATGCCCGCGGCGTCCCGCTGTGGGTGAGCACCACGGTCTTCTCGGTGCTGCTCGCCGTCGTGTTCGGCGTCTGGTACGCCCGGGAGCGGACGCTGTCGATCCACTCGATCGTCACGGCCCCGCGCGAGGCGTTCTACTGGCTCACGGTCCTGGTCACGTTCGCGCTGGGTACGGCGACCGGAGACTGGACCCTCGAGCTGACCGGTTGGTCGCCGGGCGCCTCGATCATGCTTCCGCTGGGCCTGCTCGTCGCCGTGCTGGCGGCCTGGCGGCTGGGTGCCGGACCGGTGCTGTCGTTCTGGCTCGCCTACATCCTGACCCGACCCCTGGGCGCGAACATCGGCGACTACCTGGCCTCCTCGCACGCCGACGGCGGCCTGGGACTGGGCACCTTCGGCACCAGCCTGCTGTTCCTCGCGACGATCCTCGCGGTGGTCGTGTTCCTGACGGTCACCGACACCGACCGCACGGAGCGCACCGTCCCCGCCGAGCTCTGACCCACCGGAGGACAATGCCCGCGTGGGCGACGTCGGGCACTACCTCGGGTTCGGCCTCGGGCTGTTCGTGGTCGTCGCCCTGACGATCGGGCTGGCCCGGTGGGCCGGTGTGGGCCTCGGACTGTTCCCGCTCTGGGCGCTGGCCCGCGCGGTCGCCCAGCTGAGCGCGGTGGCCCTGCTGCTGCGCGGCATCCTCGCCGTGCCGTGGACGGTGGCGCTCTTCCTGGTGCTGATGCTCACCACCGCCTCGTGGACGGCGGTACGCCGGCTCGCCGCGCTGTGGCACGGCCGGCGGGCGGCGGTGGCGGGCGTCCTCGCCGGTTCGGCGCTGACCCTCGTCCTGGTGTTCGCACTGCGCCTCGTCGACCTGGAGGTCCGCTACCTCGTCGCGGTGGCCGGCATCGTCATCGGCAACGCGATGAGCGCCGCCACGTTGGCCGGGCGCAACTTCCTGCGGGGCGCGACGGCGCGTCGCGACGAGATCGAGGCGTGGCTCTCACTGGGCGCGACCCCGGCGCGGGCACACGAGGAGATCGGCCGGGAGGCGGTGCGCGAGTCCCTGCTGCCGACGCTCGACCAGACCAAGTCGACCGGGCTGGTGACCCTCCCGGGGGCGTTCGTCGGCGCCCTGTTCGGCGGCGCCGGACCGGCCGGGGCCGCCGAGTTCCAGCTGGTGGTGCTCGCCGGCATCGGCCTGGGGATGACCGTGACGAGCATCGTCGTCACGCGGGTGGCCGGCCGGACGCCGTACCTCATGGTGGTGCGGACCTGAGCGTCGTCATCCGCGTGGCAGCCGGACCACGAACCTGGTGGCACCGGGGCTCGACGCCATCCTGACGTCGCCGCCGAACGTGCGCGCGATCCGCCGGGCGATGGCCAGGCCGAGGCCGGCACCAGGACCGCCGCCCGTGGTCACGCCGGGCTCGAAGACCCGTTCGGCGTCCGCCCCGGCGACGCCCGGTCCGTCGTCGTCGACAAGGATCTCGACCGCACCGGACGCGCTGGAGGCCCCGATCACCACGCGGGTGCGGGCGAACCGCAGGGCGTTCTCGATGACCGGGCTGATCGCGCGCACCGCGTGGTCGTGCGGAACCCCCAGGCGCAGCTCGGGGACGTCGACGACGATCGCGGCCGAGCCGGTGGCGAGGTCCCTGGTGACGTCGTCGAGCACGTCGCGCACCGAGCAGTGCGACGCCGACCTCACCTGCGCCTCGGTGCGCGCCAGTTCGAGCAGCGCCGTGATCGTCGCCGCCATCCGCCGGCCGGCGGCGGCGATCTCCTCCAGGTCGCCGCGCGCCTCGGGCGTCAGTGCGTCGCGCAGCAGGATCAGGTCGGCCAGACCCTGGATGGTGGTCAGCGGGGTCCGGAGCTCGTGCGCGAGCTCGGCCGTCAGGCGCTGCTCGGAGCGGATCGCCGAGGCGACCTTCTCCAGGAGCTGGTCGAGCGTGCCGGCGAGCGCGCTGAGCTCGTTGTCCGGCGCCCCCAGGTCGAAGCGCCGGCTGAGGTCGTGCTCGCTCCACTCGGTCGCGGTCTCGGCCATGACCGCCACCGGCGCCAGCGCCCGCCGGGTCGCCCACGCCGCGACCGCGGCCGTCGCGACCGTCGCGAGCAGCCCGGTCAGCAAGGACACGACGAGGGCCAGGCGCTCGGCCTCCTCGTACGGCGCGAGCCGCTCGGTCACGACCACGACCCCGGACGCACCGCTGGACGCGCCGCTGGAGGCGCCGCCGGTCGCGAACGGCGTCGCCAACACGCGGGCTCGCCCGCCGTAGGTCCGCACCGTCCGGGTGCCGGTGGAGGCGAGGTCGGCGAAGGCCGTGCGCAGGCCGTCGGGCGGCGCGCCCGCCACCAGGGCTCCCCGGTCGTCGTAGACGGCCACGCCGGCGTCGAGCTGGCCGTCCGGAACCACCAGTCCTGTGGCCGGCGAGGCGGTCGCGGAGCTGATCACGGCCTCGGCGCGATCCTGCAGCACTCGGTCGACGTCGTTGGTCGTGATCCGGGCGAGCACGACCTGGACGACGACGGTCAGCAGCACCATCGCGAGGGCGGTGCTGCCGGCGGTCAGCCCGACGATCTGCCCGCGGAAGGAGCGCAGCGGTCGTGCCCGGCTCACCGGAGGCGGAACCCGACGCCGCGGACCGTCTCGATCGACACCGGCGACCCGATGGACTCCAGCTTGGCGCGGATCCGCCGCATGAACGAGTCGACGGTGTTCTCGGCGACGACCGCCCCGTCCGGCCAACCCGCCGCGATCACGCTTCGCCGGCGGACCACCTCGTCGGGCCGGGACGTGATCGCGGCGAGCATCCGGAACTCCGTCGGGGTCAGCAGCACCTCACCGGAGCTCGTGCGGGCCGCGTGCCGCGCGGGGTCGAGCTCCAGTCCGGACGCCGGCCGCTGCGGAGGCCGTCCACGCCGCCCGAGTGCCTCGAGCCGGGCGACGAGCTCCTTGAGCTCGAAGGGCTTCGCGACGTAGTCGTCGGCTCCGGCACCGAACCCGGCGAGGCGCTCGTGGGTGGCTCCGAGCGCGGTCAGGAACAGCACGGGTGCGTGTTGCCCGCCGGAGCGCAGGGCCTGGCAGACATCGCGCCCGTCGGAGTCGGGCAGCCCGATGTCGAGGACCATGACGTCGACGCCGCTGCCGGCGCCGAAGCGGCGCAGCGCCTCGCCCCCGTCGTGCGCCATGACCGTCTCGTGCCCGGCGAAGCGCAGCGCCTCGGCGAGGAGGCGGCGGATCGACGCATCGTCCTCGCACACCCCGATCAGCATCGGCCCACCTCTCCTTCGGCACCCCAGGTTCGTGCCACGCACCTGCCATCATCCTGAACGAGTCCGCCACATCCGGCCGGCCCGCCGCCAGCGGTGTCGCGATCTCGGGTGGCGGCCGAGGCGTCTTCATCGGGCGTTCACACTGGACGAGCGATGGTCGGCGGGTGCCGACCCCACTGACGTCTGGACGCCCGACACCTACCGCTCGCGACGCCCTGCCGACTCGTGAGGTGCTGACCTTCCTCGCCGTCGGCGGCGCCGGCTATCTCACGGACGTGGCCGCGTTCAACTGGTTCCGCGACCAGCCGGTCGTCGGTGGCGCGAATCCGATCGGCGCGAAGATCGCCGCGGTCGCGGTGGCCATGGTCGTCACCTACCTCGGCAACCGCACGCTCACCTGGCGGGGCCTCGGCACCACCAGCAAGCGCCGCGAGCTCGGCCTGTTCGCGGTCTTCAACCTCGCCGGCCTGCTGATCTCGGTGCTCGCGCTCGCCGTGAGCCACGACGTGCTCGGCCTGACCGGCCGCCTCGCCGACAACCTCTCCGGCAACGTGATCGGCGTCGGCCTCGGCACGGTGTTCCGCTACTGGGCCTACGAGCGCTTCGTGTTCGTCGGCGGGCCTCGCGCTCAGCCCAGCCGGAGCCGGGCGATCAGCCGGCGCGCGGACTCGCCGCCCTGGTCGAGTGTGCGGGCGACGGCGGCGCGGACGTCGAGGTCGGCGCGCAGCGCCGCGAGCGGGGCGTCGGGGTCGCCGGTGCCCGGCCGGGCCGCGGCGGCGTACAGCGACTCCAGCAGGCCCTGGGCGTCGTCGAGGCCGGCGGGGTCGAACTCCCACGGCTCGTCGTAGCGGCGGTGCAGCAGGTGCAGCCGCAGCGCGGCAGGGGCGACCCGCTCGAGCAGATCGTCGACCAGCACGAGGTTGCCCGCGGACTTGGCCATCTTCTGCCCGCCGATGCGGACCTCGCCGGCGTGCAGCTGGGCGCGGGCGAACGGCGTGACGCCACTGACCGCCTCGGCCATCGCCGCCTGGTAGGCGTGGTGCGGGAACACCAGGTCGTCGCCGCCGACCAGCACGTCGACGCTCGGGCCGTGGACGGCCAGGGCCATCGCGGCACACTCCGCGTGCCAGCCCGGCCGGCCCCAGCCCCACGGGCTGCCCCAGGCCGGCTCCTGGTCGGAGGACGGCCGCCACACCGCGACGTCGAACGGGTCGTCCTTGGCCGGGTCGTCGGGGCGATCGCCGTACGCCGCCGCGAGCGCGAGCGCGCGGTCCCGGTCGAGTCCGGAGCGGGCGAGCACGTGCTGCCCGCGGAACCAGACGGTGCCGGCCCGCTCGTACGCCGCGCCGCGCTCGAGCAGCGCCTGCGCGAGCTGCACCACGGCCTCGACGTAGTGGCGGGCACGGGGCTGGTGGGCGGGCGTCGCGACGCGCAGCGCCCGCATCGACCGGTCGAAGTCGGCCTCCTGGGTCACCGCCAGCTCGTCGAAGTGGCTGCCGCCGCGCCGGGCCGCCTCGAACAGCACGTCGTCGACGTCGGTGACGTTGCGGCAGGTGCTGACCTCCACGCCGGTGCCGTCGAGGACCGCGGCGAGCAGGTCGGCCCACACGAACGTGGCCGCGTGCCCCAGGTGGGTGACGTCGTAGGGCGTGATCCCGCAGACGTAGACGCGCGCGGAGCCGACCAGCGGCAGGTCGGCACCGGCCAGGCTCAGGTGGCCCGGTGCCGGCGGCGTCGAGCCGACCCGCTGGTCGGCGTCGAGCACCGGCGAGGTGACGTGGCGCGGGTAGCGGACCGACATGCGGCCAGTCTCTCACCCGGCGACCGGCGGTCCTCAGGTCAGGCCGAGCTCGCCGGCCCGCTCGTAGTCGTCGTTGAGCAGCGTGACGTCGTGGCCGGCGCGGGCCAGCAGGCTAGCCGCGATGGACGCCCGGAACCCGGTCGCGCAATGCACCCAGACCGGCCGGTCCGGCACCTCGTCGAGGCGGTCGACCAGCTCGTGGATCGGGATGTGGACCGAGCCGCGCACGGAGCCTTCCCGGCGCTCGTCCTCGCGCCGGGTGTCGAGCACGACCAGCCCGTTGCGCTCGGGACCGTCCAACCGCACCAGGTCCTCGAACCGTGCAATGTCGTAGCTGCCCAGCTGCCCGGGGTCCTCCGCGA
Source organism: Nocardioides sp. (assembly GCF_036401255.1). Classification (GTDB taxonomy): domain Bacteria; phylum Actinomycetota; class Actinomycetes; order Propionibacteriales; family Nocardioidaceae; genus Nocardioides. Next base: position 21,908 of record NZ_DASWVI010000191.1, read on the forward strand.
GGTCGTCGACGGACCCGACGGCGGCCCCGTCGGGCCGGTCGATCCCGATCCGGGCGAGCTGGCGCTGCGCCGTCGTGACCTGCTCGGCGGTCTCGCCGATCAGCGTCAGCGGCGCGCCCCAGGGCATCAGCCAGCCGACATAGGTGGAGAACTGCTCGCCCAGCTCCAGCCCGACCGAACCGACCAGGTGCCGCCCGGCGTACGCCGTGCGGTCGCGCAGGTCCACGACCCACTCCTCGGCCTCGATGCGCTTGCGCAGCTGCGTGGGGTCCACGGCGGTCGGCGCGCTGAGGTCCATCGGCCCGGGACCCTGGAGGTTCCGCGGTGCCATGTGGGCGTAGTAGGCGGGGTACGCCGTGAGGTTGGCGATCAGGTTCTCGACGAACGCGTCCTCGTCGGTCGTGGTCAGCGCGTCGTTGCGAGCGCGCTCCTCGGCGACCGTGGAGGACTCACCGCCGCTGGCGGCGCCGGAGGAGCAGAAGCTGCCGAAGCCGTGGGTCGGGAAGACCTGCACCTCGCCCGGCAGGTCGCCGAGCCGGCGCGCCGAGCGGAACTGGGCGCGGGTGAGCTCCTCGGTCCGGCGCGGGTCGACCAGGTCGGTGCGTCCGACCGACCCGTAGAGCAGCGAGCCGCCGGTGAAGACCGCACCGGTGTCCGCCCCGGCGGTGTCCTCCACCAGGTAGGACAGGTGCGTGTCGGTGTGACCTGGGGTGTGCAGCACGGTGACCCGCAGCCCGCCGTACTCACGCTCGTCGCCGTCGCGGACCGGCACCCGCTCGAAGCGCACCGGGTCGTCGGCGCTGACGAGGTAGTCCGCCCCCGCCCGCCGCGCGAGCTCGGCCCCGCCGGTCACGTAGTCGTTGTGGATGTGCGTCTCCAGCACGGCGCCGCAGCGCAGCCCGCGGTCGGCGAGGACCTGCTCGACCCGGTCGATGTCGCGCTGCGGGTCGACCACGATCGCGGTCGCGCCGTCGTGCGCGACGTAGCTGCGGTCGCCGAGCTCGCTGGTCTCGAGAACCTCCACCTGGAGCATGAGCCCTCCTTCATCCCGGCTCCGGCCGGGTAGACCCCGACGTTTGCCTGTCAGTACGGATGTACGTACATTTACGGTAGGTGGTCCGACCGGCCCGGACAAGCCCGGCGCCGAGCGTCCCGGTCCCCGCCCCGCCCGAGAGGAGTGCCGATGGTCCCCGAGCTGCCGCGGTTCAACCCCGTCGACCGGCGCAGCGCGCTGCCGCTGTGGGCCCAGGTCAACGCCGACATCGAGCGCCGGCTGCGCGCCGGCGAGTTCGCGGACTCGTTCCCCGGCGAGATGGCCCTCGTCGAGCAGTACGGCGTGAGCCGGCACACGATCCGCGAGGCACTGCGCCAGCTGCGCAGCTCCGGTCTCGTCGACGCGGGGCGGGGCCGGCCCCCGCGCGTCGTGAGCACCGAGATCACCCAGCCCCAGGGCAGCCTCTACAGCCTGTTCACCTCGGTCCGGGCGGCCGGGCACAGCCAACGCAGCATCGTGCGCGCCCTGGAGGCCCGCGCCGACGGCACCGTCGCCGTACGGCTCGGGCTGGAGGAGTCGACGCCGCTGATCTACCTCGAGCGCGTCCGACTGGTCGACGAGGAGCCGCTGGCGATCGACCGGGTCTGGCTGCCGGCTCGGATCGCCGCCCCGCTCCTCGACGTCGACTTCACCCAGACCTCGCTGTACGCCGAGCTGCGCGACCGCTGTGGCGTCCGGCTCACCGGCGGGCACGAGCAGATCCGGGCCGTCGTCCCGACCACGGCGGAGCAGATGCTGCTCGCCATCCCGGCGCGTACGGCGGCGCTCGCCATCGACCGCACCGGCGAGCTCGGCGGCCGGCCGGTGGAGTGGCGGCAGACCATCGTCCGCGGCGACCGGTTCAGCCTGCTGACCGACCTGACCCGCCCGCACTGGATGGAGGCCCGGGTCGTCGACGCCTCCGGCGCCACCGGCGCGAGCCCGAGCACGAGCACGAGGAGGAGCGTTCGATGAGCTTCTGGCACTCCCGCACCGGGACCGGCAACCAGACCGGCAACCAGACCGGCAACAGGGTCGAGGAGGTGGATCCTGCGGGCGCGCTCGCGCTGGCCCGCCAGGGCGCCCTGCTCCTCGACGTGCGCGAGCCGGACGAGTGGCGTGCCGGCCACATCGACGGGTCGGCCCACATGCCGCTCGGCGCACTCGACCCCGGCCGGATCCCGGCTGGGGTGCCCGTGGTCGCGGTGTGCCGCTCGGGCAACCGGTCGGGCGCGGCCGCCGCAGCGCTGAGCGCCCAGGGCCACGACGTCGTCAACCTGGCCGGCGGCGTCACCGCGTGGCACCGTGCCGGGCTGGAGCTCGTCACCGACGAGGGTGAGCCCGGACAGGTCCGATGACCGGCCTGGAGGCCGTGGCGCTGGGCCTGGCGATCGGTCTCGTGCTCGGTGGCCTCGGCGGCGGCGGCGCCATCTTGACCGTGCCCGCCCTGGTCTACCTCCTCGACCAGCCCGCCCAGGCGGCGACGACGGGGAGCCTGGTGATCGTCGGGCTCTCCGCTCTCACCGGCATGGCGTCGTACGTCAGCGACCGGCAGGTCCGCTGGCGCCTCGGCCTCACCTTCGGCCTGGTCGGCCTGCCCGCGACCTGGGCCGGCAGCCTGCTCAACCACCGCGTGGACGAGGACGTCCTCCTGCTCGGCTTCGCCGCGCTGATGATCGCCGCCGCGATCGCGATGCTGACCGACCGGGTCGGTCGCCGCGCCGCGGCCGGTGACGACCCTGAGCCGCCGGAGCCG
>NZ_DASWVI010000192.1:0-8054 GCF_036401255.1 Nocardioides sp.
CTCGACCGCCTGCCGGCCCTGCTGGGCGCCGACGACGACGTCACCGGGTTCGACGCCGACCGGCACCCGCTGGTCGCCGAGGGCTGGCGGCGCTACGCGCACTGGCGCCTGGGCCGCACCGGCCTGGTGATGGAGTCGCTCGTGCCGGCGATCATCGAGCAGAAGGTCACCGGCCAGGAGGCGTTCGCCGGGTTCCGGATGCTCGTCCACCGCTACGGCGAGCCCGCGCCCGGGCCCGGCGCCGACCACCGGCTCCGGATCCAGCCCGATGCCGCGACCCTGCGGGCCATCCCCTCGTGGGAGTGGCTGCGCCTGCACGTCGACCCGGCCCGCTCCCGCGCGCTGGTGACCGCCGCGCGCGTCGCCGACGCGCTGGAGCGGACCGTGGGCCTGCCCGGCGACGAGGTCGAACGCCGCCTCACCACCCTTCCGGGGATCGGGGTGTGGACCGCCGCCGAGGTGCGCCAGCGCGCCCACGGCGACCCCGACGCGGTCTCGTTCGGCGACTACCACGTCGCGAAGGACCTCGGCTGGGCGGTGGCCGGCCGGCCGTTCGACGACGCCGAGATGGCCGACTTCCTCGAGCCCTGGCGCCCCCACCGCGGCCGGGTCCCGGTGCTCGTCGCACTCGTCGCCGGCCGCCGCGAGCGGCACGGCCCCCGGATGGCGCCCCGCACCCATCTCCCCGCCAGCGTGAGGAGGTCCTGATGGACCAGGGAACGGACCTGGAAGCACTCCACACCGCCGACGAGGCCGAGGCCGCCGCGTTCTTCGCCGACGCCGACCCCGAGGCCCTGGTCGCGGCGATCGCGGCCACCTCCGACGACGACCTGCTCGGCCTGATCGGCCGCGAGGAGGTCCGGTCGGCGGCGATCGCCGGCATCCTCCACCGATTGCACGAGTACGCCGTGCCCGAGCGGGTCGCCCGGCTCCACGGCACGGTCCGGATCGACCTCGAGCGCCGCGGCCGGCTGCTGGAGCGGCACGCGCTGCGCTTCACCCGCGGCGAGCTGGAGGTCCTCGACGACCCGCACGGGGAGGTCGGTGCCGAGATCGACGTGGTGCTCCGCACGAGCGTGCTGCGGTTCGTCCGGCTGGTCAGCGGCGAGCGCAACGCCGGCCTGGAGTACCTCTCCGGCAAGCTCGACATCGAGGGCGACGCCGAGCTGGCGCTGGCGGTCGGCGGGATCTTCCGAGTGCCGGGACACCAGGAGGTGGCCGTCGACCCGACCGCACTCGACCCGGTCGACGTGGCGACCGCGCTCCGGCACACCCCGCACGACCACCTCAAGCGGGTGATGACCTCCGGGTTCCGGCCGGTGGTGCTCGGCGAGATCTTCCGCCGGCTGCCCGAGTTCGTGGACCCCGTGCGCGCCCGCGGCGTCGACCTCGCCGTCGGGTTCCGCCTGCTCGGCAACCCGACGGGGGAGATCGAGCGCTACGTCGTACGCGTCCACGACGGGGCGGCCACCGTCACCTCCGGCGACGAGGGGGAGGAGCGCGACGCGACCGTCACCTGCGAGGCCCACGACTACCTGCGGCTCGCGACCGGCCACCTCAACCCGCTGGCCGGGGTGCTCAAGGGTCAGCTCAAGGTCAAGGGCGACCGGGCCAAGGCACTCAAGCTGGCCTCGGTCATCGACATCCCCGAGCCGCGCTGACCCGCACCGTGGCGGCGGCGCCTAGAGCAGCGGCCGCAGCGGCCCGAGCAGGGTCTCGGTGAACTTGCGGTGCAGGTCGCGGGCCTCCCACTCGGCGCGCGTGAGCTCCAGCGAGTTCGACTCGTCGGTGCGGTAGATCTCCTCCATCGTCTCCGCGAAGCCCTGGTCGATGATCTCGACGTTGATCTCGTAGTTGCCGGTGAGGCTGAGCCGGTCGATGTTCGCGGTGCCGACCGTCGACCAGGTGCCGTCGATGGTGGCCGTCTTGGCGTGCACCATCGCGTCCTTGAACCGGAAGATCCGCACCCCGGCGTCGAGCAGCTGCGAGAAGTACCCGCGGGAGAGCCAGTCGGCGACGATGTGGTTGGACTTGTGCGGCAGCAGGAGCCGGACGTCGACGCCGCGCCGGGCGGCGTCCTTCATCGCGTCGACGAAGTCCTGGTCGGGCAGGAAGTAGGCCTGCGTCATCCAGACGTTCCTCGACGCCCGGCTGATCGCCTCGATGTAGATCGAGCGGATCGGGAACATCCACAGCCTCGGCACGTTGCGGTGCAGCCGGATCCGCGGCTCCCAGCTCGACGCGGTCTCGAGCAGCAGCGGCCGCATGCTGGTGCCCAGCCGCCGGCGCCGGTTGAGGTTCCAGAAGTCGGCGACCGCCCGCTTGAGGTCCCACACCGCCGGGCCGGTGATCCGCACGTGGGTGTCGCGCCACTCGGTGGCGTACGCCGACCCGATGTTGTAGCCGCCGACGAAACCGACCGCGTCGTCGACGACGAGGATCTTGCGGTGGTCCCGGCCGTAGCGGCTCAGGTCGAAGAACCGGAGCCCGGCGGGATAGACGGGGTAGCGCAGCACCTTCAGGCCCGGCGGGAACCGCTTGAACCGCGGGGAGACCACGAGGTTCGCGAAGCCGTCGTAGATGCAGTAGACCTCGACGCCGCGCGCCGCCGCGGCGGCGAGCGCGGCCTTGAACCGCTCGCCGACCTCGTCGCCCTTCCAGATGTAGGTCTCGAACAGGATCTGCCGCTCGGCGCCCTCGATCGCGGTCAGCATCGCCTCGAACAGGTCCTGGCCGTAGGTGTACGTCGTCAGCGTGCCGTCGCCGACCGGCACGGCGCGCGGCGTGGTGACCGGGAACGGCTTGGGCTTCTTGCCCCGGCGGCGGTAGGAGTCGACCAGGGACATCCCGATCGCGATCGCCAGCTGGATGCCGAACACCGTGAGCAGCACCCGCCGCAGCACGGTCAGCGCCCGCTCCGCCCCCGCCAGCCTGCTCACGCGTTCACCCTAGCGAGGCCGACCCACTGTCGGCGCGTCCGTCTAGGCTCGAAGTCATGCGACCAGTGACCGATCTCGAGCGCCGGGTGGCGCCGTTCCGGGTGGTCTCGGACTACCAGCCCTCCGGCGATCAGCCGGCGGCGATCAAGGAGATCACCGAGCGGATCAACGCCGGCGTCCAAGACGTCGTCCTGCTGGGCGCGACCGGCACCGGCAAGACCGCGACGGTCGCGTGGGTGGCCGAGCAGGTCCAGCGGCCGATGCTGGTGATGCAGCCCAACAAGACCCTGGCCGCCCAGTTCGCCAACGAGCTGCGCCAGCTGTTCCCCGACAACGCGGTCGAGTACTTCGTCTCCTACTACGACTACTACCAGCCCGAGGCCTACGTCCCGCAGACCGACACCTACATCGAGAAGGACTCCTCGATCAACGAGGAGGTCGAGCGGCTGCGGCACTCCGCCACCAACAGCCTGCTGACCCGGCGCGACGTGATCGTGGTCAGCACGGTGTCCTGCATCTACGGCCTCGGCACGCCGCAGGAGTACGTCGACCGGATGATCCGGCTCAAGATCGGCCAGGAGCACGACCGCGACTCGATCCTGCGTCGGCTCGTCGAGATCCAGTACACCCGCAACGACATGACGTTCACCCGCGGCACGTTCCGGGTCCGCGGCGACACCCTCGAGGTGTTCCCGGTCTACGAGGAGATGGCGATCCGCATCGAGTTCTTCGGTGACGAGATCGAGCGGATGATGACGCTCCACCCCGTCACCGGCGAGGTGGTGACCGAGGACGAGGAGCTCTACATCTTCCCGGCGACCCACTACGTCGCCGGTCCCGAGCGCATGGAGCGCGCGATCCGTGGCATCGAGCTCGAGCTGGAGGACCAGCTGGCGAAGTTCGAGCGCGAGGGCAAGCTGCTCGAGGCGCAGCGGCTGCGGATGCGCACGACCTACGACATCGAGATGATGCGGCAGGTCGGCTCCTGCTCGGGCATCGAGAACTACTCCATGCACATCGACGGCCGCTCGCGCGGCTCGGCGCCCAACTGCCTGCTCGACTACTTCCCCGAGGACTTCGTGCTGGTCGTCGACGAGTCCCACGTCGCGGTGCCCCAGATCGGCGGCATGTACGAAGGCGACATGTCCCGCAAGCGCAACCTGGTCGACCACGGGTTCCGACTGCCGAGCGCGATGGACAACCGGCCGCTGCGCTGGGAGGAGTTCCTCGACCGCATCGGCCAGACGATCTACCTCTCCGCCACACCCGGCGACTACGAGCTCGACAAGGTCGGGGGCGACACCGTTGAGCAGATCATCCGTCCGACCGGTCTGGTCGACCCCGAGGTCGTCGTCAAGCCGACCAAGGGCCAGATCGACGACCTGATCCACGAGATCAACGTCCGGGTCGAGAAGGGCGAGCGGGTCCTGGTCACCACGCTCACCAAGAAGATGTCCGAGGACCTCACCGACTACCTCCTCGACGCCGGCATCCGCACCCGCTACCTCCACTCCGAGGTCGACACGCTCAAGCGCATCGAGCTGCTGCGCGACCTGCGGCTGGGCCAGTACGACGTGCTGGTCGGCATCAACCTGCTCCGCGAGGGCCTCGACCTCCCCGAGGTCTCGCTCGTCGCGATCCTCGACGCCGACAAGGAGGGCTTCCTGCGCTCGGACAAGTCGCTGATCCAGACGATCGGCCGCGCGGCGCGCAACGTGTCGGGTCAGGTGCACATGTACGCCGACCGGATCACCCCGTCGATGGAGTCGGCCATCGACGAGACCAACCGGCGTCGCGCCAAGCAGATCGCCTACAACACCGCCCACGGCATCGACCCCCAGCCACTGCGCAAGAAGATCGCCGACATCACCGACATGCTCGCCCGTGAGGAGGAGAGCACCCAGGAGCTGCTCGAGACCTGGCAGCACCAGGACCCCAAGAAGCGGAAGGCCCCGGTGCCGGGTCTCTCGCGCATCGCGGGAGGCGAGGCTGGCCAGCACGCGGGCGACCTGGCCGGGCTGCCGAGCGCCGAGCTCGCCCAGCTGATCCAGGAGCTCACCGACCAGATGAAGGGCGCGGCCGCCGAGCTGCACTTCGAGGTGGCCGCCCGCCTGCGCGACGAGATCAGTGACCTCAAGAAGGAGCTCCGCCAGATGATGGAAGCGGGTGCGAAATGACGACGATCAGGCAGGTGCAGGTGACGTTCGACTGCGCCGACCCGCGCGCGCTCTCGCTGTTCTGGAACGAGGTGCTCGGCTACGAGCTGCCACCGCCGCCGCCGGGCTTCGAGTCCTGGGACGCGTTCGCCGCGACCCTGCCCGAGCACCTGCGCAACAGCGCGTCCGCCTCGCAGGACCCCGACGGCGCCGGTCCGCGGCTGTTCTTCCAGCGCGTCCCGGAGGGCAAGGTCGTCAAGAACCGTGTCCACCTCGACGTCCGCGCCGCGCCCGGCCTGCAGGGCGAGGAGCGGATGGTCGCCCTCGAGGCCGAGTGCGAGCGTCTGGTCGCCCTCGGCGCCACCCGCGTGGCGCGCCACGAGCCGGCCCCGCCGATGGGCGCCGGCCACATCGTCATGCAAGACCCCGAGGGCAACGAGTTCTGCCTGGACTGAGGTGGTCTCGATACGCCGCCGCTCGTCCCTCGCGGCGGCTACTCGACCACCGAATCTCGGATCGTTGGTGGACGAGCCCACCGAACCTCGGATCGGTGGTCGAGTAGCGAGCGCCAGCGAGCGTATCGAGACCCACCACCTAGACTCCTGTCAGTGACGTCGAGCCTCCGCAGCCCGTACGCGGTCTGGCTGGTGGGTCTCCTGGTCTACCTCGTCGCGGTGTTCCACCGCTCCTCGCTGGCGGTCGCGGGACTCGCGGCCACGGACCGGTTCGACATCTCCGCCGCGCAGCTCGCGACGTTCACGATGCTGCAGCTGCTGGTGTACGCCGGCCTGCAGATCCCGGTCGGCCTGCTCGTGGACCGGTTCGGGCCGCGCAGCGTGCTGCTGACCGGCACCGTGCTGCTGACCCTGGCGCAGGTCGGGTTCGCGCTGGCCTCGACGTACGGCCTGGCGCTGCTGGCGCGGGTCTTCGTCGGCATGGGCGATGCGATGACGTTCATCTGCGTGCTGCGGCTGGTGAGCACCTGGTTCCCGGGCCGGCGGATCCCGCTGGTCACCCAGCTGACCGGCACGATCGGCCAGCTCGGCGCGATCGGGGCCGCGGTGCCGATGACCTGGGCGCTGCGCGAGCTCGGCTGGACCACGGCGTACCTGCTCGCCGCGTCGCTCGGGATCCTCCTGGCGGTCGCGCTGCTGGCGGTCGTGCGCGACACCCCGCACGTGACGCACCTGCGCGGGCCGGCGATGTCGCTGGCCGCCGTGCGCGACAGCCTGGCGGCCTCGTGGGCCCACCCCGGCACCCGGCTCGGCTTCTGGATGCACTTCGTGACCCAGTTCAGCGCGACCGCGCTGAGCCTGCTGTGGGGCTACCCGTTCTTCGTGCGCGGCGAGGGGACGAGCGCGGGCGTCGCGGGCGTGCTGCTGACGATCATGGTCGTCGCGGTGATGTGCACCGGGCCGGTGCTCGGCTGGCTCGTCGGGGCGCACCCGTGGCACCGCTCGACGATGGTGCTCACGATCGTCGGCACGATCGTCGTGGTGTGGACGGTCGTGCTCGCCTGGCCCGGCGACGCGCCGCTGGGGCTGCTGGTCCTGCTGGTCGTCGTGGTCGGCGTCGGCGGTCCGGCGTCGATGATCGGCTTCGACCTGGGGCGTACGTCGAACCCCGACGAGCGGCTCGCCAGCGCCAGCGGCATCATCAACCAGGGCGGCTTCCTGGCCAGCCTGCTGCTGGTGATCGCGATCGGCATCATCCTCGACTGGCGCACACCCGGCAGCGGCTCGGCCTACGGGCCCTCGGCGTTCCGCTGGGCGATGAGCGCGCAGTACGTCCTCTGGGCGGTCGGCCTCACGCAGGTCTACCGCTACCGGGTCAAGACCCGCCGCGTGGTCGACCGCGACGAGCTCGAGGGCCCGCGGGTCGTCCCGGCGGCGTAGCGCCCGCGCGCCAGCAGCGCCAGCACCACCACCGAGCCGACGACGACGGCGGTCCCCACCCACGGCCCGTCCCGCAGCGCGGGCACGCTCGCGACCACGAGGAAGAGCACGGCGTGCCCGACCACGACCAGCAGCGGCGACCGGCCCAGCGCGCCCAGGGCCGGGTCGGCCACCGCCGCCACGGGCCGCCAGCAGGTGGTCAGCACGACCAGCGCCACGAGCGCGGCCGCCGCGACCACCAGCAGCCGCGGGAGCGGCAGGCCGGGATCGGCCGCGGCCGGGGCGGCGCCGGTCCACAACAGTCCGGACGCGGCGAGCACCACGACGGCGAGCACGGCCGACCCGGCACGGCCGCGCAGGAAGGCAGCGACCTCGTCGCGGTGGCGGGCCAGGGCGATGCCGTGCACGAACAGCACCTGCCAGACCAGCAGCGGCGCCAGCTCCTCCGACAGCGACGGGAGCACCTCGGCGCCGGTGAGCCGCCCGGCGGCGTACCCCGCCCACGACGCCGGCAGCACGATCCACCACCGGCCCCGGTGGAGGGGGCCGGCGGCCAGCGGGGCCAGCGCGACGAGCGCGACGAACAGCGCCAGCGGCACGAGCAGCCAGGTGCCCATCTCGAGGAACAGGTACGCCCGGCCCACCGACCCCGGCGGGGGATAGTCGAACAGGTGCCGCGCCTGCCGGTACAGGTCGTCCTCGCCCACCGTCGCGACCGCGTCGAGGTCGAGCCCGGGCAGCAGCCCGAGCAGATAGACGGCGAGTACGCCGACGAGCGTGACCAGCCACGTCACGAGGGCTCGGCGCCACCGGCGTCCCAGGGCGGCGACCTGCCCCAGCCGGGCCGCGAGCGGCGGGTAGGCCAGGCCGACGGCGGCGCCCGAGACCAGCACGAACGTCTCCAGACCGCCGAGCGCACCCGCCCCTCCGGCGAGGTCGTGCAGCGGCCCGTCGACCGGCAGGTGCCAGGCGACCATGGCGGCCAGCACCAGGCCGCGCAGCAGGTCGAGACGGTCGTCGCGCGCCGACGCGTCCGGGTAGCGCCAGGCCCGGCGCCGTGCGCC